>NZ_JBSFET010000093.1:0-22178 GCF_053594575.1 Streptomyces sp. NPDC001880 | reverse complement strand
TCGGACTTGCCGGAACCGGTCGCCCCGACGCAGAGCCCGTGCGGCCCCATGCCCAGCTCGGAGGACTCCTTCAGGTCCAGGAGCACCGGCTGGTGCTGTGGAAGAGCCTGGACGAGGCCCCCCACCACCCCGGCGTCGAACTGGCGGCGGGCGAGGCGATCGGGAAGGTGCTGGCCCATGCGACCGGGCCGGACACCCTGCGCCAACTGCACCCCTTCGCCGCGTCGGACAAGCGCTGGCGCCGCCGCCTGGTGGCCAACGCGCTCGGCGAGATGGTCCAGCACCCCGCCCTCACCGGGGCGGTACGGGAACAGTTGTGGCAGTGGAGCCGGGCCGCGCCCGTCGCTCTCCGCTGCACCGTGGCCGAGTCCTGCGGGGGCAGCTACGGGCTGGCCCGCCCCGCAGCCGCCCTCAAGCTCCTGGACACCGCACTCGACAGAGCGCACGAGAAGTTGGAGGTCCCGTTGCGCACCGCGGTGTCCTTCGCGCTCAGCGCCCTTCTCTCCGAGGAGGCCAATCACACCCTTGTCCTCGACCTCCTGCGGGAGTGGCAGGGTGCCGCTGCGGGCACACCACGTCATGGTCTGGCCGTTCACGCCGTCGAATCGATGAGCAAGACCTCGTTCCCGTCACCCAGGGCGCCGGGCGTGCGGCGGGTGCATCTCGCCGATCTGCTCGCGACCCACCCCGAACGGGCCCACGGCCTCGTGATCGCGGGCCTGGACGACCCCGCCACCCACGAAGCGGTGGCGGCGAGCCTGTTCCTGATCGAGGGCGATCCGGGGCTGCGGCGGCGGACCGCCTTCCCACGCCTCCTCGCCGATCTCGCCGCAGTCGCTCGGAACCACCGCGGCGTCCTGCGCTTCGTCCTGCGTCACCACCGTGCCCGTACAGCCTCGACGGAAAGGTTCGCCTCATGACCGGCCCGCTCATCTCCCCGCTGGACTCCTCGGCGTCCTGGCAGTTGTTCCGTCTTCGGTTCGGTGCCCCCGAGGGCCGGGCCCTGGTCTTCCTCGCGGACGGCGGAACGGACGCGATGGTGCCGCCCCGGGGCGGTGACTACTGGGGCTATCCCCGGCCCACGCAGCGCGAGGTGCGGGAGGGGGAGTTCTTCGACATCGTGTGGGTCTCGCTCGCGGAACGCCGGATCTCGGTCGACATCCCGCGCCGGCCGCCGAAACCCCCGGCCCGTTACGGAGTCGTCTGGAAGATCAGCAACCCGGTCGTCGCGGCGAGGAACCGGCTCACCGAGGAGCAGGCCCGGCAACTGGTCCTCGGCCACATCAGCGAGAACGCCACACTGCCCAACATCCCCGACCCGTTGCGCACACCGCCGCCCCACTTCGGCACGACCGAGGTGGAGCCGCCCGGCCGGCTGCGGGTGATCGAGGGTTCCGGCCTCACGTACTGGTTCCTGGACCCGCCGACCGCACTGCTGCCTGCCTCCGGCGTCGGCGCGGGGCCGACTCTTCCGTCAGGCTTCGGCGAAGCCCACCGTGAGGCGTACCGCTTCTACCGGGAGGTCGTCGCGGGCGGCCCGGTCGGCCTGGCGGCCCTCTGGCTGCTGCACCGTCCGGAGGAGGCGAAGGACGTGCTCGACTGGACGGTGGCCCATCGCGGTCTGCTCTCCGACCGGAACGACTGGGAGCACACCCTCGCGGCGGCGCTCCAGTCGCTGACACCGGAGGACCGCAGCTTCGTCGGCGCCAACATGGCGCGGGTACTCAGCGACGTGGGGGTAGCAGAGGGCGACGAGGTGCTGCGCCGGATCGGCCACACGGGTACGGCGGGAGACGAGGGGACGGCCCCGTACGGAAAGCACCAGTGAACCCGCGCCCCGGGGCGCGATGCGCTCGTGCGCGGGAGAAGAGATGCGCGCGTTCACGGGGCAGGAACGGGGGGCGCGGCCGCATGGCCGTACACACATGCAGTCCCCGGTAGTCCGTCTCGGTACCGGGACTTCCAGCCGTCGCTGAAAAGCTCCGGGCCCGGAGGATCTGCCGGGGGCCTGGCCAGAGCCGACGAGAGGGTCACTCGGTCGACGAACGTCTCCGTCGACGGTGCGGCTCGCTCTGGTTTTCTGGTGTATTGACGATTCTCCTCCCAATTTCTCAATGGTCAAGGGGTTTGGTACCCCTTTCTCGCGTATGCCTGGATCCGGCCTCGAAAGGGTGCGTGATCACCGTCACCCCGATTCTTCGGGGCCGGTGTAGTCCGGATGCGGGGTGCCGGGCGTATGCCCGGTGAGACCGAGGAGATCCAGGAGTTGATTGTTGACCGTCGAGGAGTTCGAAGAGTTCTACGCACAGACGGCTGCCCGGCTGACCGGGCAGCTGTTTGTGATGCTCGGCGACCAGCACGAAGCACAGGACGTGGTGCAGGAAGCTTTCGTCAAGGGCTGGAGCCGACGGCGGCAGCTCGATCGTGACGGGCAGCCCGAGGCGTGGATCCGTACGGTCGCGTGGCGGCTGGCGGTGAGCCGGTGGCGGGTGCGGCGTCGTGCGGCGGATGCCTGGCAGCGCAGTGGTGCCCCGCCGCAGGTGGAGGCGCCCGGGCCGGAGTCGGTGGCCCTGGTGGAAGCGCTGCGGGAACTGCCGCCCAAGCAGCGGCGCACGCTGGCGCTGCACTACGTCTGCGATCTGACCGTCGCACAGATCGCCACGGAGACCGGTCTGGCGGCCAGCACCGTCAAGACGCACCTGGCCCGGGGCCGGGCCACGCTCTCTCATCGTCTGCAGAATCCGCGTACCGAGGAGGGGCCCTGTGTCTGAAGCCCACGACCCATTGAGGTCCCTGTTCAAGGAAGCCGCCGCCGCAGGGCAGTCCCGCGCGCGTTCCGCTCCGCCCTCGTACATCACCGAGCGCGGGGAACGGGCGCGCAGGCGCCGGATCGTCGTGCTGGCCGTCGGTGCCTGCCTGTTCTTCTCGGGTACGGGCGTGGCCGTGGCCTCGCTGGTGCCGGACGGCACGGGCACGACCGTCCCCGCCACCACTCCCTCGCCCGTTCCCTCGTCCCGGCTCTCCCCCTCCCCGACCTCGCCGACCTCACCGGCCTCGCCGAGCTCCACGCCCTCCTCGCCGCGGACCAGCCTGCCGCCGACGAGAACCCCTTCCGAGAGCCAGTCGACATCGCCGGGGACGCCCAGCCAGAGCGTCACCTTGCCGCCTCACTGACCGACCCGCCCCCCGATCGACCGACCTGCCGCCCGTTCCCGACCGGGCCCGTTCGGTGTGCGCTGAACCAACGCTGGAGATTGTGCTGTGAGCCTTTCCACCCCCCAACGGCCGCGGCCGCCGCGCGAGCATCCGCCCCTCCGGGCCGAGGCCGCTCCCGGCGCTCCCCGCGACACCCCGGCGCCGGGCAGGAAGCCCTTCGCCCGGCTGCCGCTGCGGATCGGGCCCGCCGACCGTGAGGTGCTCTGGCTCTACCTGCTGACCCGGGTGGGCATCTGGACCACCGCCTACTGCACCCGCTGGCTGTTCCCCGACCAGGAAGGGACGCGTCACGCAGGCTCCTTCCTCTCGTCGTGGCAGCGGTGGGACTGGTGGCACTACCTGCACATAGCGCAGCAGGGCTACTTCCCGGGCGGGTCCGGTCCCTGGACGCCCGACTGGGACAACAGGGAGGCCTTCTTCCCCGGCTTCCCGCTCCTGCTGCGGGCCGTGCACACCGTGGTGCCGAGCTGGGCGGCCGCCGGTGCGCTGATATCCCTCGTCGCGGGCGGTGTCGCCGTGCTGGCCCTGGCCCGTATCGCCCGGCTGCACCTGCCGCAGGCCGCCGGGCAGCGCGCGGCCCTGTTCTTCCTGCTCTCCCCGTGTGCGGTCTTCCTGGCCGCCGGTTACACCGAAGCGCTCTTCCTCGCCCTGGCCCTGCCCGCCTGGCTGGCCGCCCAGCGCCTCAACTGGCCGCTGGCGGCCGTACTGACGTGCCTGGCCACCACCGTCCGGGTCAGCGGACTCTTCCTCGCGGCAGCCCTCGCGGTGCACTTCCTGGTGACCGCGCGCACTCCCGCCCAGTGGCGCCGGCTGCCCTGGCTGGCGCTGCCCGCCCTGCCGCCGTTCCTCCACAGCTGGTACCTGTACGCGCACACCGCCGACTGGATGGCCTGGAAACACGCCGAGGAACGCGGCTGGTACCGCGACTTCCACGCCCCCTGGGAAGCCTGGAAGAACACCTGGCACGCCGCCTTCGGACACTCCCAGGCCACCGGGTACGCCCTGATGTGCCAGGCCGAACTCCTCGCCATGCTGGTCGGCGTCGTCCTGTGCGGCGTGTTGCTGAGGCGGCGGCGCTGGGCGGAGGCCGCGTACATCGCGCTCAGCCTGTGGGCCCTGGGCACCTCCTACTGGTACACGTCCATTCCCCGCGCGACCCTCCTGTGGTGGCCGCTGTGGACCGGTCTCGCCGCCTGGAGCCTGCGAAGTCCCCGCGTCAAGACCGCGTACCTCGTCGTCGCGGCCCCGCTGATGACCGTCTTCGCCGTCACGTTCTTCTCGGGCCGCTGGGCCGGCTGACCCGCGCGCCGCGGCGAGGGGTGACTCCATAACTCCATCGGGTCGCCCGCGCTCGCGGATCCGGAACGGCCCTCGCACGCTGATGCGGGGGTACTACTGGAAGGGCGGCCCCTTGATGAGGCTTGTCGTCGATCTCAACCGGTGTCAGGGGTACGCACAGTGCGCCTTCCTGGCGCCCGATGTCTTCACCATGCACGGCGAGGAGTCCCTGCTGTACAACCCGCACGCCGAGGCGGCGCAGCGTGAGCAGGTGCTGCGTGCCGCCACCGCGTGCCCGGTGCAGGCCATCCGGGTGGAGGACCCGGACGGGGCACCGGACGCGGCGGGGGAGGAACTGTCCCATGTCCGGTGACGGTGCTCTGGAGCGGCTGAGGCGCGAGGGGCGGATCGTGATCGTCGGCGCCTCCCTGGCGGGCCTGCGGGCCGCGGAGACGTTGCGGAAGGAGGGCTTCACCGGTTCGCTCACGCTGATCGGCGACGAGCCCCATGAACCGTACGACCGTCCGCCGCTCTCCAAGCAGGTCCTGCTGGGCCACGCGTCCGCCGACCGCACCGAACTGCCCAGGATGCGCGGGCTCGACGCCGAGTGGCGACTCGGGGTCGCCGCCGCCGGGCTGGACATGGAGGCCCGGCGGGTGCGGCTGGCCGACGGCGACGAGGTGGAGTACGACCGGCTGCTGATCACCACCGGTGTACGCGCCCGGCCGTGGCCGCATCCGACGGAGGCCGAGCTGGACGGGGTCTTCGTGCTGCGCACCCGCGACGACGCGGCCCGGCTCCAGCGGCGACTGGCCGCATCACCACGCCGGGTGCTCGTCATCGGCGCGGGTTTCACCGGCTCGGAGATCGCTTCGGCCTGCCGCGAGCGCGGGCTGCCGGTGACCGTCGCCGAACGCGGCGCGGCGCCCCTCGTCGGCGCGCTCGGCGGGGTGATCGGCCAGGTGGCCGCGGAGCTGCAGCGCGAGCACGGGGTGGACCTGCGCTGCGGGATCATGGTCACCGGCCTGGAGGGCGACTCGGCGGGACGGCTGCGGCGCGCGCATCTGTCCGACGGCACCGCTCTCGACACGGATGTCGCCGTCGTCTCGCTCGGCGCGACCCGGAACACCGAGTGGCTGGCCGGGTCCGGGCTCGGCGCCGGCCCGCGCGGAATCGCCTGCGACGCGGGATGCCGGGCCTTCGACATCCGGGGCATCGTGACCGACGACGTCTTCGTGGCCGGTGATGTCGCCCGGTCCCCGCACGCGATCTTCGGGTACCAGTTCCTCTCCCTGGAGCACTGGGGCAACGCCGTCACGCAGGCCGAGACCGCGGCGCACAACATGATCAGCAGCAGTTCCGAACGCCGCCCGCATCTGTGGGTGCCGGCCTTCTGGTCCTCCCAGTTCGGCGTCAACATCAAGTCGGTCGGCGTCCCCTCGCTGGGCGAGGAGGTCATCGTCGCCCAGGGCTCGCTCGCCGATCGCCGCTTCACCGGGGTGTACGGGTACCAGGGCCGGGTCATCGCCGCGGTCTCCTTCGACCAGACGAAGTGGCTGGAGTTCTACCAGCGGCAGATCGAAACGGCCGCCCCGTTCCCCCCGGAGTACTCCTCGGTGGACCGCCGCCCCGAAGGTCTGCGGCCGGTCCCGGCCGACTTCCCGGACCCCTCCCTGCCCACCCACGGGCCGTCCGTCACCGTCAGCGGCTACTCACCGACCGACCAGCGGATCACCTTCGTCCCCGCCCGGCCCTGACCCCAGCAAGGACCCCGCCACCATGACGCAAGACACACTCCTGCGGCAGATCGTCGACTACGCCAACCGTGCCGACCCGTACCCGCTGTACGCCGAGCTCCGCAGGACGCCGGTGCGCCAGGAGGGGGACGAGCTGTTCGTCGTCAGCACGTACTGGGAGATCAAGAGCCTGCTGCACGATCCGCGGATCAGCTCGGACGCCCGCAACCTCTCCCCCGGTGCCGCGGGCACCCTGCTCCAGGAGGAGGAGGCCTCACCGCTGCCGCCCTCCTTCCTGCGACTGGACCCTCCCGAGCACGACCGGTTGCGCCGGATGACGATGCGCCCGTTCGGGCCGCCGGAGACACCCCGGCGCGTCCACAACATGCGCGGCGAACTGACCCGCATCGTCGCCGGCCTCATCGACGGCTTCGGGGACCGGCGGCAGGTCGACATCGTCGACGACTTCGCGTACCCCTTCCCCGTCACCGTGATCTGTCGGCTGCTGGGCATTCCGCGCGAGGACGAGGCGCGCTTCCACTCCTGGGCCGACACCATCGCCGCCGGTCTCGACCCGGACCCGGGCCAGGACCCCGGCGAGCAGCGCCGCGCAACCCAGCAGGCCCGCACCGAACTGGGGATGTACCTGTCCGGGCTCATCGACGAACGCAGCGGGGCGCCCGGCGACGACATGCTCTCCGAGCTGGTCACCCAGCACGGACCGGACGGGCGGATGACCCGGATGGAAATGCTCAGCACCTCCGCCCTGCTCCTGATCGCCGGCCACGAGACCACGGTCAACCTCATCACCAACGGGACGCTCACCCTGCTGCGCAACCCCGATGTCCTCGCCCGGCTGCGCGAGGACGCCCGGCTGGCCGTCCCGCTCATCGAGGAACTCCTGCGCTTCGAGCCCCCCGTACAGCTGCTCCCGCAGCGCACCACCCTCGCGGACATCGACATCGCCGGCACCACCATCCCCAAGGGCGCCTCCGTCTGGCTCGTCCTGGCCTCCGGCAACCGGGATCCGAAGCGGTTCCCCGATCCCGACCGCTTCGACCCCGACCGGCAGGACATCCAGCACCTCGGCTTCGGCAGCGGCATCCACAACTGCTTCGGCGCACCCCTGGCCCGGCTGGAGGCGCAGATCGCCCTGACCGAACTCGCCCGCAGGCTCGACGGCCCGCGCCTGGTGGAGGACCCGCCCCCCTACCGGCAGAACGCCGTGCTGCGCGGGCCCCGTCATCTGAACGTCGCGTTCGACGGACTCCGTTCCTGAAGCCGGTCGTCCGGACCATGATGGGCGGATGCCGACGCACGAACCGGACCGGCGCGACACCGGCCCCTCGCTGGAGCAGATCCTCGGCCTGATCGCCCCCGGGATGCTCGATGTCGTCGTGGCCCCGCGCGGTACCGCGGTGCCGGTGGCCGGTGTGGCGCTGCACGACCCCGGCGAGGAGCGGGGCGACGGCGCCTGGGCGGCGACCGGGCTGATCCTGCTCGCGGTCGGTGTGGAGGTCGCCTCGCCCGAGGCGGTCGATGTGCTGCGCGGCGCCGAGCGGGCCGGGGCCGTGGCCGTCGTGATGCGGCGGGGCGGCCGGGGCCCGCGGACGACGCTGGTGGAGGCGGCGGGCCGGGGGCGTACGGCACTGCTGACCCGGCGGCCGGGGCAGGGCTGGACGCGCCGCCCCCTCCGCGCCGAAGCTGTCCGTACGTGACAGCGTGGCAGACGGAGGGGTGTTGTGATGGTTGACATGACTTCGGGCTCGGCGGCCCGGCAGCGCGGTGAGCGACGCACGGCGGCAGTGGCGCGCGCCGTCGAGGACGGACTGCTCGGTCCGCACGCGCCCGTGATCGGCCTCCTCGACGTGGACGGCGTGCTGGCCGCGGTGGACGCGCTGAACGAGGCGTTCGAGGGACCCGCCCCGGTACGGCACACGTTCGCGGCCAAGGCGTGCGGGCTGGTGCCGGTGCTGCGGCTGCTGGCGGACGCGGGGATGGGGTGCGAGGTCGCCTCGCCCGGGGAGCTGGAGCAGGCCCTTGCCGCCGGGTTCGCGTACGACCGGCTGGTCTTCGACAGCCCCGCGAAGACGGTCGAGGAGCTGGAGTTCGCGCTGGCCCACGGCATCGCGATCAACCTGGACAACTTCCAGGAAATGGCCCGGGTGGACCGCCTGCTGGCCGGCCGAGAGGCCGCCGGACCCATCGGCCTCCGGGTGAACCCTCAGGTGGGGGCGGGTGCCATCGGCGCGATGAGCACCGCGACCGCGACCTCGAAGTTCGGCGTCGCGCTGCGCGACCCGGGGGCCGTGGACGCGGTGATCGAGGCCTTCGAGCGCCGGCCCTGGCTCAACCGGCTGCACGCCCACGTCGGTTCCCAGGGCTGCCCGCTGCCGCTCATCGCCCAGGGCATCCGCGCGGCGTACGAGCTGGCCGAGCGGATCAACACGCGGCTGGGCCACGCCCGGATCACCGGGATCGACATCGGCGGCGGCCTGCCCGTCAACTTCGCCGACGAGGACGACCGTCCCACGTACGCCGACTACGTGGCCGAGCTGCGCGCCGCCGCGCCGGGGCTCTTCGACGGCCGCTACACCCTCGTCACCGAGTTCGGCCGCTCCCTGCTCGCCAAGAGCGGAACGATCGGCACGATCGTCGAGTACACCAAGTCCGCCGGCGGGCGACGGATCGCGGTCACGCACGCGGGGGCCCAGGTCGCCACCCGCACCGTGTTCATGCCCGGCTCCTGGCCGCTGCGCGTCGGGGTCTTCGACGCCTCGGGCCGCCCCAAGCGGGGCCCGGCCGAGGTCGTGGACATCGCGGGCCCCTGCTGCTTCGCCGGGGACCTCACCGCGAGCGCGCGCGAACTCCCCGCCGTCGAACCCGGCGACGTGGTGGCGCTGTACGACACCGGGGCGTACTACTTCTCCTCGCACTTCTCGTACAACTCGCTGCCCCGGCCCGCGGTGTACGGCTACCGCACCGGCGCCGACGGGCAGGTGTGGTTCGCGCCGGTGCGCGAGGCGCAGAGCGTGCGCGGGGTGGTCGAGGAGAGCGGCCTCGCGCAGGCGGACAACCTGGTCGCGCTCGCCACGAAGTGAGCGCCCGTCAGGATCTTCGGCCGAAGAACTCGACCTCGGCGACGGCCAGCCGGCGGCCGGAGCCCGCTCCGTAGGTGCTGTCGGTCGTCAGGCGCGCCCGGACGACCTCCGAACCACGCAGGTCGAAGGTCTGCTGCCCCGGCTGGTCCTTGACCCGCAGCTTCCTGCTGACGCTGGTGCCGTCGGCGGAGGTGAGCAGGACGGTGATCCTGGCCGGGCGGGCCTGGGTGAGGAACTCGTCCTTCTTGGCCGACGTGCCCGAGAAGACGACCAGCTTCAGCACCCGTACGGGCTGCTCGAAGTCGCACTCCAGGTACTGGCCCACCCCGGTGTCGGGACCGGCGGCGGAGGGCGCCCAGTAGCGGTTGTTGAAGCCGTCGAACGCCGCACCCGCCGGATGCCCCGGAGCCCTGCTGGAGGCCCGGAACCGGGTGGGCGGCACCGCCTCCGGCGTCCCCGTCTCGTCCTTGGCGAAGCCGAACCAGCCGGACAGGTGCGGGAGGGCGAACCAGACCCCGCACGCCAGCACGATCAGCACGATCGGCAGCGCCAGACCGGGGCGGCGCCACAGCCGGCGCTTCGGCCGGGTGCCCGCGGTGGGCGCCTGACGCGGTCGCCGCCGGAGAATCCGGCGCCACCAGGGAGGACGGACATCGGGCGGCGGGCCCGGGTCCAGGAGCAGTGCGCAGCGGATGCACAGGGTGCGGTCCGGGGCGTTCTTTGTACGGCAGTTGGGGCAGCGGACAGGCCGAGCGGGGGGCGGGCCCGGCGGCGTGTTCGCCGGGCCGGGCGGTATGTCGGGCAGCGCCTCGGGCCCCGGCACCGGCTCGTCCGGATCGTCGCCGGGGCGACGCGGGGCGGCGGGCGCGGGAGCGGTCGGCCCGCGCTGGGGCTGAGGGGACGGCTGGGGCCGAGGAGTGGGGTGGGGCTGAGGGGACGGCTGGGGCCGAGGAGTGGGGTGGGGCTGAGGGGACGGCTGGGGCTGAGGGGTCGGCTGCGACGCAGGGGCCGGGGGCACCGGGGCGGCCGGGGGTGCCGGGGGTGCCGGGGTGCCGCTCTGCGGCGCCTCCCACTCCAGGAACGCCTGGCACGACGTACAGAACTGCGTCCCCGGCGCGTTGTTCTGGCCGCACGCCTCGCAGATCACAAGACCTCCAGGTCGAAGCCCACATGCGCCGGGATCTCCGTACGGATCAGCTCCTCCAGCCGCACCCGGTCGACCTGGTACGGCTGCGCGGCCCGGACCCGGACCGTGACCCACGGCCGGGGGCCGCCCGGGAACCGGGTGTGCGGCGTCGTCGACCACGCCGTGCCGCCGCTCTCCACGATGTCCGGCTCGATCCCCGTCTCCAGGAACACCGCCTCCGTCAGGCCGCGCCGGGTGCCTCGTCGGCTGTGCCGCTCGACCGCGCCGCGCACCATCGCGCGCCGCTGCTCGACCGGGTGGTCCGCGCGGGTCTCGACGGCCACCCACTGGGCCAGCCAGGCCAGGAAGTCCTCGGGCGCGCTGCGGGGGTCGAGATGGGCGGGCAGATTGTCGATGGAGAGCAGCACCGGGGCGAGTACGTCGTCGAGCGCCGCGAGGAACCGGCGCAGGAAGTCCTGCTCCAGGTAGACCGCCGGGAGTTGTTCGATCAGCGGGTGCGGGGTCGGCAGGTCGGTCACGGCTGTGCGCATGGCTGTCAGGCCTCCCGTACCCGGAGCTGGTGCTCGTAGCTGAAGACCAGCGCGTGCCGGTCCAGCGCGATCTTGGTGGTGGGTTCGCCGCGCTGCCCGTTCACCGGGTCGGCGGGGAAGAGGCGTACGTCCTCCACCAGGTCCACGCCCGGTACCTGCTGCAGTACGGCGAATGCCTCGCCCGACTGGATCGGCCGGCCGAACGGCCAGCCGTCGCGGCCCGGTCCGCCGCTCAGCGGGTTGAAGTAGCTGTAGAGCGCGGTCAGCGCCTCCTCGCGCACCTGCTCCAGCACGACGCCCCGGCGGGCCTGGACCGTGGCGACCACGGTGACCCCCTGGTAGAAGGGCCGCTCGACCACCAACCGGGCCCCGATGGGCCTTCGTTCGTCCAGATGGCCCGCGATCAGGGCGAGGGTCTGCTGCGGCGGGATCAGCTCGTCGAACTGGATCCGACCCTGCTCGTCGCTGCGCCCGGCCGGTACGACGAGCAGCCGCACCCCGCCCGCCTCGACCTCGACGTCCCCGCCGGCCGGGATGCACTGCACCCGGGCCGCGTCGGGTGCGACCTCCCGGGCGAGCAGTTCGTAGTCGTGCGGCACGACGGCCCGGCGCAGGGTCCGCAGCGTCATCGGCCCGCGCACCCGGGCGTTCTCCACCGTCTCGCCGTCGACCCCGCCGAGCGCGGGCCGGCGGTTCTCCACCCGGGCCACGTACGGGATGGCGCTGCGCAGCACCCGGAGCGTGGAGGCGGCCACATTGCCGCGCAGCCCCCCGCCGGTCCGGTACGAGCGCACGCGTACGGTGGCGCCCTTCGGCGGCACCTTCCCGTAGTGGCGGATGGAGCCGTCCCGCTCCCGTACCGCCGGACCGAATTCGACCCGTCCCGAGTTGGGGTCGAGCGTGATGTGCCGGTCCTCGGGGCCGGAGTGCGCGAAGTCGTCGACCCGGGTCCACTCCGTGCCCTGGGGGCCTCCCTCCGGATCCGCGACCTCGACGACGAAGTCGCCGGGGACGACCGGCGGCCGGCTCACCGTGAAGATCTGGCCGGGTACGCCCTCGGCCGGGCCGAGCACCTCGTCGGTCACCGTCTCGGCGTGGACCGCGCCGACGGTCGCGCCGATCGTGAACGCGGTGATCCGGCGGACCACCGGGGGCGCCATGTAGGTGGGCTGCCCCGGGGCGGCCTCCACCAGACGGCAGCGCAGCCAGCCGCCGGTCCGGCGTACGACGACGGCGGGCGTATGGCCCCGAGGCAGGTGCAGGATCAGCTCTCCGGACCGGTTGAAACCGCCGGTGTCGTCCTTCTCGATCTCGCAGGCCGTCCAGGCGCTGCCGTCCCACGCCTCCCAGACCAGCGGCGGCCGCAGCGGGTCCACGCCGACGCCCTCGACCGCGCAGTCCAGCCGCAGTACGACGACTCCCGACGGGACGGCCGCGGACAGGCCCACGTAGAGCGCGTCGCCGGGCTCGGGCGCGGCGCCGAAGCAGGGTACGGACCGGCCGAGTGCGAGCTCCTCGGTACGGTCCAGCGCGTCGCCGGACGTCGGCCAGGTGGCGAGGTGGGCGAACTCGCAGGGCACTATGGACAGTTCGCCGACGGTGGTGAAGACCACCGCCTCCTCGGTCTCCGTGCGCACGGTCGCGACCTCCGTGCCGGCCCGCACCCGTACCGGTTCGGGCCGCGGCGCGGAGAGCCGGAACGTCACGTCGGTGCGGGCGGCCGTGGGCTGGTGGAGCCGGACCCCGATCAGGTCGAGGAAGGTCAGGTAGCTCTTCTCCGGGACACGGTTCACCCGGTAGACGAGCTGGTCGACCATGGTCGCGAAGGCCTCGATGAGGGTCACGCCCGGGTCCGACACATTGTGGTCGGACCACTCGGGGCAGCGCTGCTGGACGAGCCGTTTCGCCTCGTCGACCAGGCCCTGGAAGCGGCGGTCGTCCAGATACGGGCTGGGCAGCGTCACGCGCCGTCCACCTCCTCGTGCTGCGGGATCACATAGAACGGGAAGACCAGGTTGCGGGGGTCGTTGGCGCCCCGGACGGTGTAGCCGATGTCGATGTACAGGACGCCGTTGTCCACCTCGTCGAACCGGACGACGACCTCGGTGACCTCGATCCGGGGCTCCCAACGGTCCAGGGCGAGGCGCACCTCGTACGCGAGCTGCCCGGCCGTGCCCGCGTCCGCCGGGGCGAACACGTAGTCGTTGACGGCGCAGCCGAACTCGGGCCGCATCGGCCGCTCGCCCGGTGACGTCGCCAGGATCAGCCGGATCGACTCCTCCAGCTCGTGCTCCCCGCGCACCAGGGCGATGGAACCGGTGGCGTCGGTGCGCGGCGGGAAGGCCCACCCCGCGCCGATGAACTCCTGACCCATGGACGCTCAGCCTCCGATCAGCACCGTCGGGCACCCGGACACGATGGGTGCGCCGCAGGCGGCGCGGTCACCGACGCGTGCGGCGGGCTGCCCGCCGATCAGCACCGTGGTGCTGCCGGGCGGCGTTATCGCGGACGGGGCGTGCACCGCGGGCGGCGGCATCGCGCACAGGTGCGGGGTGCCGACCGTGGCGGCGGGGAGCCCGCCGATCAGCACGGTCGGGACGCCGGGGGGCCCGACCGTGCCGGGGTGCCCGGTGGGGTCGCCGACCCGTGCGGCTGCCGCGGCTGCTGACATGGAAGTCCGTTCCTCTCGATCGGCGCGTCCGCGCGGTCAATTGATCTTCACCATGGGTGCGTTGATGGCCAGGGAGCCGCCGCCCTTGATGTCGGTGCGCTGCGTACCGTTGACCGCGACCTGGGCGCCCCGGACGTCGACCGTGCCGCCGGTGGAGAGCTTGACCTCGCCGTTCCCGCCGTCGACGTTCACTCCGCCGCGGGCCTTCAACGTGACGCTGTCGCCGCTCAGTTCGAGCGTTCCCTGCCCGCCGTCCAGCGCGACCCCGCGGTCCGCCTTGATGGACACCTGCTGCTTGGCCTCGATGTTCACGCTGCCGTCGCTGTTGATCACGATCACGGTGCCCCTGCGGTCCAGGTCGATCTTCAGCTTTCCGTCGCCGGTGAGCAGGCGTACGCCCTGCGGCCCGTTGGCGTCGTCCAGGATCTCCAGCTGGTTGCCGCTCTTGGAGGCGACCGAACGCCGGTTGACGGCCCCGCTGGTCGGGTCGACCAGCGAGCCTCCGGGGGCGGATTCCGGGGCGGGCCCCGGGGTGGACGGTGCGCCGCTCGCGGCACCGGCCCCGGCACCGGCCGCGCCTCCCGGCCCACCGCCGGCCGGGCCCCCGCCGCCTCCGCCGCCCCCACTGCCACTGCCGCTGCCGCCACTGCCGCTGCCCTGCGAAGGCCGGTCCTTCCCGTTGTACAGACCGGCGAGGACGTACGGGCGGTCCAGGTGCCCGTGCTCGAACCCCACCAGTACCTCGTCCCCGACCTCGGGAATGAACGCCTCGCCGCCGCTCGTCCCGCCCGACTGGGCCGTGCGCGCCCAGTCGCTCGCGTACTCGTCCGACAGCCAGGGGAACCGCACCTTGACCCGGCCCGAGCCCTCCGGGTCCTGGGTGTCGGTGACCGTCCCGCTGACCAGCCCCGCACAGCGCGACCCGCCCCCGCCTCCCGCACCGGACCCGCCGGATCCCGGGCCTCCGCCGGTCAGCCCGAACAGCGAGCGCTCCTGCTGACCGGAGACGGTGAGCCAGGTCTCGTACCCGCGCACCGGGTCGAAGACATGCCGCGACGACGTGACCGTGTACCGCCCCTCGAACGGTGCCCCCACCGCGTTGAGCGCCACCGCGGTGCCGGCCCGCACCTCCGGGTTCCCCCGGATCACCGCCTCCAGCTCCGCGAAGGACCCGGCGATCCGCTCGGCCAGGGCCTTCGCCGCCTGGTCCACCTGGGCCTGCGCCCCGTACGCCGTGTCCGTGACCACGAAGCGCGCCTCGCCGAACGGGGCGGACACCTCGGCCGCGCTCACCCCCAGCTCCAGGGTCGCCGACTTCCCGGCGGGCGCCCGCCCGACGAGCGGCTGCTTGGCCTTGACGTCCCAGCCGCGCACCTCGACCTCGGAGACCTGCTCGGCGGACGACACCCCGGCCCGGCAACGCAGCAGATTGCTGCCCATCTCCAGGACCAGCGGATTGCGGTCGGCGCGCGCCGAGCCGTCCGGTGCGCCGCTCGCCTCCGCGGGCCGGGTGATGTGCAGCTGCCCGTCGAGCACGTACGCCTGCGCGCCCGCCTCCTCGGCCAGGTCCCGGACGAACTCCCAGTCGGTGACGTTGGGCTGGGCGATGTGTTCGAGCACGGGACCGGCCACGTCGACCTTTCCCGGCTTCAGCCCGGCGCGCTGGGCGACCTGGGCGCAGATGTCGGCGAGCGTCATGTTCTGGTAGCTGGCCACCCGGCGGCCGCGGAACAGCCGGTGCGACTCGTCGAGCCCGCGTACGACGGTGAAGGTGCCGGTCTCGTCGAGCTCCACCTCCAGGGCGGTGACCACACCCTTCAGCAGCGGTTTCGGTGCCGGGTCGCCGCCCGCGCGGGCCAGCAGCCTGACCTCGCTGCCGATCTTCAGCCCGGTCTGGCCCAGCAGCACCCGGTCCGGGTCGCGGAAGCGCAGGAGGAACAGGTCGGGCAGCGTCCGGCTGTCGTCGACGTACCCCTCGACCAGGGTGTTCACGAACTTCGGCGGCAGCGGACCGCCGCCGAGTTCCACCACCAGCGCCGTCGCGACGCCCGGCTGCGCCATCAGGACCGCCCTCCGTCCCGGCCCTCTTCGAGCCGGCCCAGCTCGTCGAGCGCGGGGAGCAGCAGCTGCCGTCCGGGGGCCAGCCGCATCGGGTCGTCGATCCCGTTCGCCTCCGCGATCACCCGCCAGGCCGCCGGGTCGCCGTACTCGCGCTGGGCTAGCGAGGGCAGCGAGTCCCCGGCGCCCAGCCGGTGCACCCGGCGGGCCGCGAGGGCACCCGAGGTCGGGTTCTGGCCCGGGGTGTCGCCGCTGATCTCCTCCATCGTCACCTGGCAGACCGCCCGGATCGGCACGCCCGACGTGGTGAACAGGGTGTATTTCGCCTGCACTTGACTGACGTAGCCGGGAAATCCGGTCAGCCCGCCCCAGTGGAAGACCACCCACGGCGGCGAGGAACGTTGCTGCTGGCGGGTCTCGTTGGTCGGCACGCAGCACGCGAAGAGCTGCTCCACGGAGGTCACCACCCGGGTGTCCTGGGTGTCGCTGGCGTCGAAGAACATCTCCACGGTGAGCTTGCTGGGCTGCGAGCCCTGGTACTCCGGCGGGCCGGAGCTCTTCGCGCCCTTGGCCGGGCTCCGCTTCCAGGAGGCGGCCTTGGTGAGGCTCAGCTCCTTGGGGTTGAACTGGAAGTCGATCCGCCCGCACGGGCCGCCGGGGGTGAGGCCACCGCCGGTCGGCGGGGTCCGCAGTTCCAGATAGGCGTGCTCCAGCTTGGGCCTGGCCGAACCTCCCTTGCCCGCCTTCGCGGCCGATGCCCCCGACGTACCGGCGGCACTGAAGGCGATGGGACCCGCACCGCTCACGACGCTCAGCCCTCCATCACATAGCCGTGATGGGCGATCTCGATCGTCTCCATCGCGACCTTCGGCGATTCGGGGGTGAAGGAGGGGCCGGTCCAGCGGACGGGCACGACCTCCAGCAGCCCCCACTGGGCCACCTTCTGCCCGTCACCGGTCCGCGCCTCGATGTGCGCCGTCTTGCGGCTGAACCCGGTCGTCATGGTGGCGAACCAGCGCGCCACCTTCTCGGTCTCCTTGGTGAGCGGCCGGGACAGCTTGACGTTCGAGTACTTCAGTCGGGTCGGCAACTGCCACAGATGGCCGTTGTTGCCGCCCTCCTCCCGTGTTTCGAGCACCACCTCACAGCCCAGCCCGTCGCATGTGTTGAACGATCCGAGCTCGATGTCGTCGATCGTGACGACGAAGCAGACACTGACGGCGGGATCGTCTCCCTGGGCTGTGGCCATGGCGCGTACCTCTCACTTCCCTTTGCTGTCGCTGCCGTTCTCAGTGCCTGGTGTTGATGAGGAATCCCGCTCGTTCGCGTTCCAGCCGCAGATCCGCCTTGAAGAGCCTGCTGAGCGGCGGATACAGGGCGCGTACCAGCTCGTCGGTGACGACGGGCGCACCTCCTGGGGCGGCGCCGTGGCCGGATGCGCCGGGCGCCGCGCCGCCCTCGGTCGCGGCTCCGGTTTCCGGTCGGGGCTCCGGGTCGGGTTCGGGCGTGGCCTCCTCGGGCGGATCCGGTGGCGGCGGCTCCTCGGTCCCGGTCTCGCGCTGGACGACGGGCGGCGCGTACGGCGGGGGCGGGGACCCGAAGACGACGCTGCCGTCGGCCATCCGCTGCGCCACTCCGGCGGCCACGGCGACCGACCCGGCCGAGGTGAAGGAGGGGGCGGAGGGCGCGGAGGGAACCTGGGCGGCAAAGGGTGCGGTTCGGCCACCGGAACCCGGCAGTGAACGGGGCACCGGCGGTCCCCCGGCCGCCTGCCGCTGAAGAGCGGGAAGCGGCGGGGAAGGCGCGCCCGCCCCCTGCCCCGGAGCCGTGACGGTACGTTGCAGCGCCGTCGGCAGGGACGGTGTCGCCGCCGCCATCGACGGCACATCCGCCCCACCGGACGTCCAGCGCACCGGAACGGCATCGGCCAGGGACACCGGTTCTGCACCTGGCGCCGGCAGCGGCCCCGCACCGGCCGGCACAGACGGCGCCACCCCGTCCACCGCGGAACGCTGTACGGCCCCCGGCCCACCGCTGCGCCCGTTCTGGAGCGTGACGGGCCGGTCGGCGAGCAGCGGCGCGACCGGAGCGGTGCTCGGGGGCGGCGCCAGGGGAGCCTGCGTCGGCACGGCGGGAGTACGCTGCACCGCCTGCGTGGGGCCCGGCGGTGTGGAGTCCGGCGCGGCGGGGAGCAAGGGAGAGTCGCCGAGCAGCGGTGCGGCGGGCCCACCGGAGTCGGGGTGTGCCTCCGGGGCCACGGGCACCCGAGCGGCCTCAGCGCCCCCACCGGCCTCACCGGCTCCGTTGCCCCCACCGTCCGCCACGCTCCGGGCAACCGGAATCCCCCCGGACTCCGCACCGGGGCCGTCAACAGCGGCCTGTCGCTGTGCCGTCGGCGGCAGCGCGGACATCGGCGCTCCAAGGCCCGGCGCACGCCGGACCGAGCCGGGGGCAGGCGGCCTCACCGATCGCTGAACGGGCGGAGCCGGGGACGGGAGCGGAGCCGGGAACGGGGTCGGGGACGGGTGCGGCCTCGGCGTCGCGGGCTCGGGCACCGCCGTTTCGGATGCCGCCACAAGGGGCTGCTCGCCCACCAGTTGGCGCACCGGCAACTCCGCAACGGCCGAATCCCCCGCCGATGTCATCGCGGGCGCATCCCCCGGAACGACACGCTGCACGGGCACGGCCAGAGGTACGGACAACGGAACGGACCGGGCCCCGGCCGGCAGCTCCGCCGAACGCTCCACGGACCGCTGCACCGGCGACGGACGGTCCACGGTGACCGGAGCGGCCGGGGCGGTGATCCCGTGCACCAGCCCGGTGGGCGCGTCCGGGCTGACCAGATGCCCGAGGGGTGTCCCGAGCGAGGCGTCCTGCCGGGTGGAGAGCGACCCCTGGAATCCGGACGGGTCGATGACCAGGTCCTGAGTGCCCAGCGTCCGCTGGATCGGCGGCAGTTCGGTCAGATCGACCCGTTCGCGCGGCGGCGCCGGCAAAGCGGCCCCCGCGCTGCCCGCCTCCGCGCCCGTACTCGTCTCCGTGCGCCCGCCACCGCGCAGCCAGGACATCAGGCCCATGGACTTTCCCGCCCTCCCTGCGCTGTTCGCTACTGCCCGTTGAGGCGAGCGATCTGTGCGACGAACCTCAGTCGTTCCGGGTGTTCCAGGTCCAGCAGCTCATCGAGCGGCCAGTGGAAGTGATAGGCGAGGTACGCGACCTCCTCGTAGAGCAGGTCGGCCGCGTACGTCACGATTCCCCCAGGCGGCCACCGGCGAGATTCACCGCGAACTCCTCGTGACAGGCCGGACAGGAGACGGCGGCGCGGGTGTGTCCCTCGGCGTTGATCCGCCGGTAGAAGTCCTGGAGGAAGGCCAGGTCGGAGGCGAAGAGGTCCTCGATGATGCCGGGGTGGATGTCGTCGATCGTGCCGATCCGGGTGACGACCCGGGCGATGAGCACGACCGAGAGGTACGCGGAGTTCTCCCGCACCCGGTCGTCCCGCAGCGGCACGAGTTCGTCGCGCGCGGTCGCGAGCCGCATGACGCCCGTATGGTGCACGACGCCCGCGTCGTCGACGTACCCGCGCGGCAGCTCGAAGGTGAACTCGGTGCGCAGCGGCTCCCGTTGCCCGGACCGCCCGCTCCCGCCGGCCGGGAGGTGCGTGTCCGGCCGCTCGGGTGCCTCCGCCGGAGCCGTACGCCGCATCAGTCGAGTTCCATGCTCTCGTAGGTGATGGCGAGCTTCTCCGTCAGGACCGAGGTGTCACCGGCCTTGAGAGTGCCGATCTCCAGGGACTTCGGCCAGGCGTTGATGAGCTTGTAGCGCTTGATCGCGATGCCCTCGTGGTCGTACACGATCACCGCACCGTTGCGGCGGGCCGCGGTCATCCGGCCGAACCGGGAGTCCTTGATCCACCGTTCGAAGCTGTTGTCCTCGGTGAGACCGCGGGTCACGGTCACCTCGCCGGCCTTCGGCCTGCCGGGGAGCTTCTTGATGGCGTAGCGGCCGTCGGCGGTGTTCTGCTTCAGCTCGATGACGTCCTGTTCCATCTTCAGACCGCTGACCTCGGTGATCTGCTTGATGACGACGCTGTCGAATTCGAGGCCGAAGGAGGCCCCGACGGTGCTGTCGAGATCGGGAAGTGGCACAACAGGCTCCTTTACGGCTCTTACCGCTTGGTGGACCTAGGGGGACCGGACCGCCCTACTCGTCGACGCCGCCGGTGCCCCCGGTCAACTGGGAGAGGCGGAAGACGACGAACTCGGCCGGCCTGACCGGTGCCACCCCGATCTCGCAGATGACCTGACCCGCTTCGATGCTCTCCGGCGGGTTGGTCTCGCGGTCGCACTTGACGTAGAACGCCTCTTCCGGGGTGAGCCCGAACAGCGCCCCCTTGCGCCATTCGTTGACCAGGAACGCCGATACGGTGCGCCGGATACGGGCCCACAGGGCGTCGTCGTTCGGCTCGAAGACGACCCACTGCGTACCGGCGAGGATCGACTCCTCCAGGTAGTTGAAGAGGCGCCGGACGTTCAGATAGCGCCAGGCGGGGTCGGAGGCCAGCGTGCGCGCGCCCCAGACCCGGATGCCGCGCCCGGGGAAGGACCGGATGCAGTTCAGCCCGATCGGGTTGAGCAGATCGTGTTCGCCCTTGGTCAGCTGGGTCTGGAGGGCGACCGCCCCGCGCACGACCTCGTTGGCCGGTGCCTTGTGCACCCCGCGCGACTCGTCGTTGCGTGCCCAGACCCCGGCGATGTGGCCGCTCGGCGGAACGAGCCGGGCGCGTCCGGACGAGGGGTCGGCCACCCGGATCCAGGGGTAGTAGAGCGTGGCGTACTTGGAGTCGAAGTTGGTGCGGTCGGTGCGCCAGGCGCGGATCTGCTGCGGGCTCAGTCCGGGCGGCGGGTCGAGAATGGCGACACGGTCACCCATCAACTCGCAGTGGCTGATCAGCCCCTGCTGCACGGCGATGACCGACTCCAGGTCCAGCAGCCCGCGTTCGTACGCACTCATCAGGTCCGGTACGGCGATGGTCGTGACCTCTTCGACCGCTTCGAGCCCGCCGAGACCGGTCCGGCGGTCGGGGTCACCGACGTACAGCTCGGGGGTCAGCGCCCCGGCCGCGGGCGATACGGGCGCGGCGGGGGCGAGGGTCACGCTCTGCGGCTCGGGCTTGGCGGGCGCGGCACCGCGAACCGTCTCGCGTATCTCGATGAGCTCGGACTTCGCGTTGACCCGGGTGGCGACGTTCTCCTTGCTGCGCTTGGTCGTGACGCTCGGGTATGTCTCCGCGACCTGCCCGTCCCGCTTCACGATCAGCTGGAAGACGTCGGAGGGCGGATCGTCCCCCTCGACCTCCGTCACCTCGACGGTGACTTCTCCCGTCACACCGGGGCGGGGCTTCACCGCGTACGGCCCGAGCTGCGTCTCCGACCCCGCGGGCAGCTGCCCGACGCTCGGCTCGTCGTCCCCTTCCGCCTGCGGCTCGGTGCCGTCACCGATGCGTACCACGTAGCAGACGCCGCCGCCGTTGGCGAAGAACCCGTACACGGCCGACGCCAGATACGCACCGTCGACGAAGTCACCGAACGTGCCGGCGAACTGGCTCCAGTTGGTGATCAGCGTCGGCTCGTCGAACGGGCCCTTCCGGGCGAAGCCGACGAAGGCGGCGACCGAGGTGCCCACCCCTTCGATCGGCCGGGACCCGGACTCGATCTCTTCGACGTAGACGCCCGGGGACAGGTACGACGGCATGTGAGTCTCTCCTTGGCCGGGGAACGCCCGCCATTCTTACGAGAGCGGCGATCACCGGGAACGGACACTCGGCCGCCCACCCGTGCACCGGCCGCTGCCCGATCAGGCAATGCCGTCGTGCTGTACGTGCCGACGGGCGCTGCCCCGCCCGCGGTGCTCCCGCGCTGCGTACCGCACGGGCACTGCGCACACCCTGGGACGCCGACAGGGACATGTGCGGCCGGGAGGGCGGATGAAGGCGGTTCCGGAGAAGGACCCCGCCTCCGCATCCGGCCGCAGGGGGACACCCCATCAGGAGAACGTGACACTCACGCCCGAAGTGTCACGTTCCCAGACACCCCCACCCCACCGCCCACCGGGCGACCGCCCCGGCCCCGACCGCCCCGGCCTGCAGCGCCTGCAACGCGCGGCGGGCAACAGGGCCGTCTCCCGCCTGGTCGCCCAGCGTTACACGGCCCCGGTGAAGCCGTCCCCCGCCCAGGCCCCCGGCTTCCGCAAGGTCAAGGCGGATGTGGCGGCGAAGAAGGTCCGCCTGGCCCAGCACGCCCCTGCCGCCACCGAGTCGAAGTCGGCGCAGGACGCGGCCGTCGCACCGCCCGACGACAAGGAGGCGCAGGGCAAGGCGGCGAACGCGGAGAAGATGAACGCCGCGAAGCCCGGCGAGTTCAACAAGCAGGCGTTCATCGA
>NZ_JBSFET010000092.1:0-22757 GCF_053594575.1 Streptomyces sp. NPDC001880 | reverse complement strand
TCATCACCGTGCGTAGCCTGATCCGGCGGGCATGGGCGACTCACCGCTGGGACGAACGGCCGAACCGCCGACCATGACCTCACCCCTATCCGCGCCACCTCTAAGGGTTGGTGGTCGTAGCGATCCCGGACTTGCCGGACGGGTGGCGCGGCCCCATAGGCTGAGCCCCCGTCCGTACTGTCTGGGGGAGTAATGACCAGTAGGCTCACTGAGTTGGTTGTCGACTGCCACGATCCGGAGAGGCTCGCGGCCTTCTGGTGCGCGGTCCTGGGCTTCAAGGTGATCGACCGGAGCGCGGGTAAGGTCGAGATCGGCTCCTGGGTGCCGACCATCGAGGAGGTCCGGGCCCGCCAGATGCCGCCCACTCTGGTGTTCATCCGGGTGCCCGAGGACAAGACCGTGAAGAACCGGCTCCACCTCGACGTCAGCCCGATCGACGGCAGTACCGACGACGAGGTGGCCAGGCTGCTCGGTCTCGGCGCCGCCAAGGTGGACGTGGGCCAGGGCCCCGGCCGGAGCTGGGTGGTCATGGCCGATCCCGAGGGCAACGAGTTCGATGTCCTGCGCACCCTGGCACAGTCCAACCAGATGATCGGTCCCAAGGGTTAGTGGTCGTAGGCGGTCGGTGAGCGCAGGACGGGCTGTCCGCTCTGGTCGTTGTGCCAGATGGCGGTGGTCAGCGTGAGGATGCGCTGCATGACGCGGGTGACGACGCCGGCGGGTGTGCGGCCGTGGTGCCGTTCCAGGTCGAGCTGGCCCTTGAAGGTCTCGTTGACCGACTCGATGACCTGCCGCAATGGTTTGAACAGCTCGGCTCCGGGCCGCTCCGGTTCGCCCCCGCGGGTCGGCCGCAGCAGCCGGATGCCGTGCTCGGCCAGCTGGTGCTCGAAGTCGCGGCCGAAGTAGTTCTTGTCGCCGATCAAGGTCTGTCCCGGCCGGGTGGCGACGAGTTCCGGTTCGACGCCGACCAGCCTGCGGGCTTCGCCTACGGCGCCACCGCCGACCTCGGCCGCGAAACCTGGCGCGGGCGCCTCTCCCCCGCCCCCACCTCGGGCAGCACCTTCGCTCTGTCCGAGTTCATGGTCCGCTCGAAATGGCGTGGCACCGGCCTCGCCCAGCGACTCCACGACACCCTCCTCGACCCCCGGCCCGAGCAGCTGACCACCCTCCTCGTCGACACCACCCACCCCCGCGTCCAGGCCCTCTACGAAACATGGGGCTACCGCAAGATCGGCGAACGCCAGCCCTTCCCCGACTCCCCCCTCCACGCCGTCATGCTCCGCGGCCTTCCCAACACGTAGACCGATCCACGGTCCTCGCTGAAGACTCCGTCGGCGAAGGCCCTCGCGGACGCCGCACTGAGCATGAACTCACTGGAGCAGCAGAAGAACTTCCTGCCCTGACCAATTCCAGCCGCCCGCCAGCGGCTCGGTGCCGCGAAACCGCTCGCGGCCGGGCCCTGGTCGCTGGTGGGATCATCACCTACCGCAACAACCGCTGCCCCGCACTGTCATGTGCGGCTGAGAAGGAGATCTCATGCCTACAGGAGTGGCTGTCGTCTGCAACGCGGACGACTGCCTTGCCGTCTATCTGGCGGTCGAGACCGGCAATGACGGTGACGAACGCTCTGCGGACGACGTCTCCCAACTGGCACGCAAGGCGGCCGAGGGCGACGGGTGGGTGATCAGCTTCGGCTTCAACCAGCCGGTGATGACGTGCCCGGGATGCGCCGACGGCCGCGGCCCGGTCCGGGAGCGCGGCACCTGCCGACGATGCATGGGCCGCACCGATTCAGCGTCCAGGTGCACGTACTGCCTGTACTCCGAACCGCCAGGGACCAACGGCTGATCATGCCGGTCCAACCGGACAGGGCCGTATCGGCGGGCCCGCGCGATCAGTCGAGGCCGGTGGTGCCGGTGGCGGCGCAGGGCCGGTTGCGGGCCCACCTCTTGAGGTCGCCGACGCGGTAGAGAAGTTCGGCGCCGCGCTTGCCGGCCACGGGCGGGAAGGCCGGGTCGTTGGCTCGGGCGAAGCGCAGCGCGGCCAGGGTGGTGCCGGGCAGGTGGTGTTCGGCGGCCTGGCGCAGCCCCACCGCCTGGTCATCGTCGACCGCGGCCGGGGTGGTCATCGGCGTCGCCGGGCCCGCTTCGGGCACCGGGGCCAGCTCCAGCTCCAGCTCCGCTGCGGGGGTCACGGTGGCGGCGGGCAGTGCGTCGGCCAGCTCCTTGTGCTGCTGCACCGGACCCGCCTGTCCGGGCAGGCCTGGCCGTACCGCGGCGGGCGCGCGGCCGGTGGTGGCCCACTGGCGGGCTTCGGCGTCGGTGAAGAACAGCACCTGCGTCTCGCGGGCGCTGCCGCCGATGACGACCTGGGCGCGGCCGGGGTGCTTGGTCGACTTCGGCGCCAGGTGCACCTCCGGGGCGAGCATCCGCCAGGTGTTGAGGCTGTAGTGGGCCAGGAGCGGGTGGCGAACTGCTCGCGGACCTCCGGGCCGCCAAGGGCGCGGGCGGTGGCGGACTGGGCAACCAGCAGGACGTGGAGGCGGACCTGGCAGCCCATGTAGAGGATCTCGTTGAGGGCGTCGATGACCGGGGAGACCTTCGGGTCGCCGGACTCCCGGGTCCTTTCCCAGTAGCGGGCCAGCTGCTTCATCGTCGCGTTGACCTCTTCGAGGAGGATCAGCAACCTGGGCCCGATCGTGTCCGGGTCCGCGTCGATGCCGAGCTCGTCGGCGGCGCGGACCCGGACCGGTCCTTCGGGCTCGGACGGTCAGTGCGTCGCGCAGGATGCCGTCGGGCGTGCGTGCCATGCGCAGCAGTTCACGGATCACCTCGGTCTTGTCCCATCAGACGCCGGTCTGAGTCCGGATCCCCAGGATCAATTGGTTGATGTTTCTCAACCCCGGCCAGTCAACTTCACTGACGCCCTGCCACCCGCACGCGCGATACCGCCTCCAGCGTCGGGCCCACAACGATGATCCTCGAAGATCTACATCTCTACAGAGAGAGGCCTATATGCCCGGTTCTCGCACTGTGGCGCGGCACCTGAAGCGCGTTGTCTTGGCCACGTGTTGTGTCGCCGCTCTCGCCGTTACGCAGGCGGCACAGGCACATGCGGCAAGCCGCACGGTCAGCTTCAACTACCAGCATCTGTGGCTGACTCCGGAATTCAAGACCGGCGGCGGTCCCATCCACTTCACCGTCAAGGACTGCAACCGGACCGGCCAGAGCATGACCGTGCTGCTGCGGCGTACTGACGGCTTCAACTACGACGTGGGCAGCGAGACCATCAAATGCCGCGCTGGTCAGAAGGCCGTCTTCGACGTCGGAAAAAATCCGGCAGGAACGTACGAGTTCGAGCTCGGCAAGCTCGACGACGGCCGGTACCTCAAGGGCACCGGCACCTACTCGTTCAGCGCCCGCAAGTAGCCGCCACGGCCTAACGGTGGTCCTGGCGTCAGGCTCCCGGCAGGGAACGAACGCGGCCGCGGAGGCGCCCGCCACGCCGATCAGCGGCCGTCTGGACCTACCGGTCGAGACGACCGCTGATCGACTTACCTGTGGGCTACGTGGCGGCCGGGAGAGGTTCCGCAAGGCGGTCCAGCCGGGTGTAGAGGGCCCGTACGAGGCGGGCGCGGTTCTGGACGCAGCGGGCGGTGCCCGTGGGCGGTACAGACAGGCGCCGGTCTGCTTCGCGGAGGACGACTTCGGCAAGGGCGCCGCGGCCGTCGAGAACGGCGACCCGGCCACCGCCGGCGAACGCCTCGCCCACACCTACCTCGGCCTGGGAGTCCCGCGACACCGGCCCCACCATCGAGGCCCTGTTCCGCTCCGTGATCACCAGCCAGAAGGCCATGGGAACCTCCTGCGCGCCTCGATCCAGCCCAGGATCATGGACCGCTCCTACGGACAGGCCCACCGCGCCCGCTCCACCGGCGCCGTCCTGGCCGTCACCCACCTGCTCGGCCTCGTCGTCGGCCGCTACATCATGCGCGTCCAGCCCCTGGCCGACATGGACCGCGACCAGGTCGTCGCCCTCGTCGCCCCCGCCCTCCAGAACTACCTCGACGGCACACCACCGGACACCGCCGGCTGCCCCCGCAGCCCGGCACACCGGCTCAGCAAGACGGTCATGCAGCGAAGTTGAAACTTCGACGGAGGATGGGAAGAGAGCGGATCTGCGTGGTGAAGTGCAGGTCTCTGATACTCCGACAGCAGGGAGCGTTTCTTCCGATGACCACACAGCCCGCACGCCCTGAGCGCAGCAGTCCCGAGACCGCTTCGCTCAGAGAGGTCTCGCCGTTCAAGCCTTCTCTCGTCAAAGCGGTGTTCAGGAACGTGACCCCGATGCACGTCTCGCGGTCGGCCACGTGGGCCGCCTCGTCGGTGACGCGGACAGTGCTGACAGAGATCATCGACGGCGCGAGGAGAGCGGCGGCGGAGCAGGCCCGGAAGAAGCTGATACCCGGGGACCTCATCTCGGCGATCGACCAGAACGTCGAGGTCGAGGTGGGGGCCACGTGGTACGAGCACAGCCCGACGTTCAAGTGCCTGACCGGTGTCGTGCGCGACGCCGGGGGAGTCGTTGTGGTTCCTCCCAGGCGCAGCAGGTCGCGCAAACCGAGTGCCGTGGTCGGCGCCCACAGGTTCGAGTCCGGGGTCAAGAGGCTGCTGCGGAGCCGAGGGGTGACGGCCGTCCCCGCGATGGTCCGTGACCTGGACGGAATCGCGAGCGTGTTCCTGACGGACCTCGCCCGGGACGCGGCCATGGTCGTCCGCGAGGGCGGAGTGAAACGCTTCGGCTCGGTCACCCTGGTCACGCCGGGCGAACCGGCCACACTCCCGCCCCTCGACGATTGCCTCCAGGTCCTGTCCGTTCGCAGTGGGGACAGGCGGACCATCGGCAGGGACGACGTCCTGGCCGCCACCACGATGCAGTTGTTCGGCGACATCAGGCAGCAGGCCCTCGCCGAAGCCCGCGAGGCGACACCGAACACGTCGGCCGGCTGGACGGGTGCGACCGTCATCGCCGCCTCACTCTCATCCGCTGCCCCAGACCTGCCAGAGGAAATGGCGTAAAAGAGCTCCGACAAAATGATCTCCAAGGTGGTCGGATCACTTCGGGACTGATGATCCGGGGTGCGAGGGGCCAAAGCCATGGAAGGCGACGACGAGCCGGAGGCCGTGCAGAAGCCGAGGAACAGCGGGGGCGGGCATCCCCACATACTCCATCCGCAGCAGCGGGTTGCCGTTGAGGAACAAGTACCGCCCTCGCACCACGTGTTCATCTGGGCGGGCTGAGTTCAGGGCTGTCGGCGGCGGAGGTCTTCGGACCAGTCCCGGAGCCGGTCCTCGAGGACGAGGGACTCGTACAACGCGACCGCATCCGCCTTGAACTCGGCGGAGTAGTGCTTCATGGCCACGACACGTCCATCTCTCAGATCCTCAAGATCCACTATCTCGAGTGCCCAAGATCAGGGGTGAGGGCCCAGGATCTGTGGTCCGCCTGAAGCCACAGCTGAAACGCGATGTGAGTCGGGACACGGTGGTTGGCCCTGGCCGGGCCAGTAGGCACGCGCCGTGCGATACGGCGACGGACCGGCTGGCATCGCCTGACCGAATTGCACGATGCCGCGAGGTTTTCGGACGACGCAGCAGCTCTTCCGCTCGGGGCTGATCCCTCCGGACCCGATTTTGGCTCGAATCCCCGACCGCGCAAGGTCAATGCAGCCGCCCCAGAAAACAGCTGGGCTACCAGTCCATACCGTGAAAGGATGCCCGTTCAGGACAGGGGAGGCGGGGCGAGCATGGGGCTGGACTACAGCTACGAGATTTTCGTGCCCCCTCGGAACGTTGCGCGAGCACTGACCCGGCTGGCCGAACTCGCGCCCCAAGGCCACAACACGCCGCCGCTCCCGGTCACTCTGCCGGGCGGCGAGCAACTGATTGTACCGTTCACCTCGAAGTTCAAGAGCGAACCGGTCGACTGTTCAACAGGCGGCACGCTCGAACTGGACACCTCAATCATGATTGGCGTCGACGACGCGATGCGTGAGTTCCACCTCCGCGATATCGACAGGATCGACGAGTTGGGAAGAGCGTCAGTCGGGTACATCTACTTGACCGTCTGGTTCTCGCCCGCATGGCACCCGAACTTTGCGTCACTGCAGTTCACGGCGGCCACCTCGGACATGAGTCGGATGTTCGAGCAGTCCGCGAGCGTCAGGAAGGTGTTCACTGACCTCACCGCCACCGCCGGTGGCGTGTGCTGCCTGCTCGACACCGAGACCGGCATCTTTGACATTTGCTGGCTCAACGGCGAGACGGTCAGTGGCGAGACTGTTCCGGGTAGCCGTTTCTTGCGCTTCCACAATCTCGTCGCCGCCTGGCGCGAGCCGGTGGAGTAGAACGGCAACCACCCGTCTCTGGCGTCTAGTACTCCAGCAGGATTTCGATGTCTGACCTGCGGGTTTCACCGGGTGGCGGGAGTGTAGCGGGACTCCGAACGTGCAGGGGCGGTCTCACGGAGACTGCCCCTCGAATGTGCGGCACCGCCGCAGGTAGTGACAGCGGCGGGCGACTGCTTGGCGTCGTCGGCGCCAGTTCGACCAGCTCAGCGCGTGGTGTCGACCTCGGTGTCCGCGCAGGTGTGGGGGCCGGGGACGACAAGCTGCCAGGAGTCGCCGAATCTCCGCCACTGTGAGCTCGATGACCTCGGCCGTCCCACCGGTTGCACCCCCTTTTCCCCGGCCTTGTGTGCCGTGACGGCCAAAAAAAGGCGTGCGCGAGCATGGCCGGGGTGACGTGCCGATACCAGCCCACGTAGCGGCGGACCTCGTACTGGTCCAGGCCGTTCCCGCCACGAGCGGTCGACGCGGGTACTCCGCCGTCCTGGACCCACGTGCGCAGAGACTCGGCCGTGATCCCGAGATCCGCGGCCACCGCCGCATACGTGCGCTTGCCGCCGCCCGCGCGATACAGCACGACGGCGTCCCTCCGGAACCCCTCCGAGCATGGAGACTGGCATCCCACCTGGACATCCCTTCCTGGACCATCAAGATCCATTGTCAGGGTGTCCACTCCAAGGGATCAGCCTCAGGCGTCAACGTGATCACGGATGTGGCCACCACCGTCCCGACCGCGGACAGCACCGCCCTGCCCGGCATCCACGCCCGGCTGAGGCGGCGCCGCCTGCTGCCCGCACAGCACCTGGTCGACGGCGGCTACACCTCCGTCGCGCTGATGGACGCTGAGCGAAGGGGCGGGCTGGGCGAAGGAGCCGACTGTCCGAACGGCAGCCTGGTGGACGCGGCGAGGCCCGGGATCACCGGCTGCGGGCCGAACCGCTCGTCAGGTTCCGCTGGTTCCTGTGAATGACGTCAAGGTCGGTGTCGATCCGATCGGCGTGCCGACCGGCCTCGCGCAGAGCCTGCCGGGCGGCGGTGCGGTGCCCGGCCTGGTCGAGCAGCCGGCCGTGGGCGATGAGGGCACAGATGAGTTCGGGAGTGGTGTCCATGGCGTTCAGAAGGTCGACGGCTTGCCCGACTGTCGCCAGGCCGGCCCGGCCGCCCCTGGCCGTACCAAGGGCGCGCAGGGCCCGCCCTATACAACGGGGGGTGCCCCAACGGCGGGCCGTCTCCAGCTCCCGCGCGGCGAGGGCGACGGCGGCACGGGGTCGTCCGAGGAGCAGCTGGCAATCGGCGGCAGCCGACCGCCACGGGGTGACGATGGGGCTGACGACCTGCCGTTCACTCTGTCGGCGGCCACATTCCAGCAGATCGTCCAGGGCGGCTGCCGGGTCGCCCTCGGCGAGACTCAACCGCCCCCGCGCGTACAGGAATTCGTTCCATTCCCAGGACTCTCGGGGACTGCCGGCGGGCACGGAGTCGGCCAGTCGACGGGCCTCGGCCAAGCGTCCCGTCTCGGTGAGGGCGATGACGGCCTGTGCCACGAGATGAGCATGGTCCGATCCGCGGGCCGTGGCGCGCGCGGACGGTTCGGTGAGGATGCCCCAGCTGTGGCATGACGCGAGCAGTTCCTGGTAGCGGCCGCGCATCGCCAGGCTCTCGGCGTGGACACTCAGCAGGCTCCGGTAGCCGGGGTCGGCCGATGGGCCGCGGTGTCCGGCCATGCCGTCCGCCACCAGACGGTCGGCGAGCTTCAGGTCGTCGGCCCACTGGGCGAGGGTGGCGGCGGAGGCCAGCACATACGTGCGGGAGTACGGGTCCAGTGGTCGCGCTGTCACCTCCCGGGCGACCGCGAGGGCCTGTGCCGCGGTCAACCGTCCGCTGGTGGAGTCGAATTCGGCGAGCAGCGCGCGGGCCGCCGGCCCCGGGCGCCGGGACGTACGGCTGGTCGGCTTGCGCAGTCTGTCCACCGTGTCCAGCCAGCTGCGCCCGTCATGCGAGGCGATCAGCGCCGCGGCGGCCTGTGCGGCCCGTGCCAGTTCCGGAATCCCGGCGAACCGTTCCGCGAGCTCCTCCATCACCTCCGACGTGGTCGAGGTCCGGCCACGGGTCGCGAGTGCCGCGCCCAGGGCATGCGCGGCTTTGACGGCTCCCACGTCGGACTGCTGGCTCTGCCGAACCGTTTCGGCCAGCTGCCGGATTCCCCCGGCCCGCCCTGCCGAGCCCGGTGTCACCTCCGGACTGCCGAGTTCCGCCAGGACGCAGAGGGCGTACGCCGTTCCGGCGTCATCCCGCTCGTCCTGCCCGTCCCGCTGGTCCCGCTCGTCCTGGAGCCGGACCGACAGGTCCCGGCAGATGGCCAGCGCCTCGTCGACACGCCCGGCGTGGATCCCGACCAGGGCGGCGTTGATGGTCGTGGCGGCCTCTGCGGAGCGGTGGCCGAGCTGCCGGGCGACGGCGATGGCCTCCTCGAAGTGCGTGATCGCCTCTTCGTGGCGGCCGAGGTGCTGGGCGAGCAACCCCAGGTCGTTCAGTGCCTGGCACAGGATGACGGTGTCACCGGTCTCTCGACACACCTCGATGGCCTGTCGGGTGTGCGGTTCGGCCTCGGCGAACCGGGAGGCGGCGACGGCGGCGTTCCCGCGCAGAAAGTGGCATCGTCCTTCGGCCTGTCGGTCGCCCTGGTGTCGCGCGGCCTCCAGCAGGCTCCTCAAGGTGGCGGCCAGTCGGGCGTCCCGGGGGTCGGGGCCGAACGGGCCGAGTGCGATGAGCAGATCGATGGCGTTTCTCACGTCGTCCCGGCGCCCCCCGCCGGGCGCCACGGTCCGCTCCGAGTCCGGCTCGCCGCCTTCGGCCGCGAGGGTCGTCCGGGCCACCTGAGCCGCGAGCGCCACCGCGTTGCCGGCCTCTCCCACCGCCCAGTGGTGGGCGCTCGGGTAGTCGTCGAAGTCCAGACCGGCGGCGCCCGCGGGGCCCAGCGTGGCGCCGATCGCGTCGCCGGGCAGGGCGTGACGGAACGCTGCGCGGGCGGTGGCGAGGAGAAAACGCAGCAGCCGCGAACGGGCCTGGGCGGCTCGGGCCGGTCCTTCGGCCGCGGCCTTGCGGCGGGCGAAGGACCGCAGCAGGTCGTGATAGTGATAGCGGCCCATGGACGGTGACTGAAGCATCGCCGCGTCCACCAGCGACTCCAGCAGGTCCGCCGCCTCGGTATCGGTCATGCCCAGCAGAGCCGCTGCCGAAGCCGATGTGATATCCGCTCCGTCCACTGTCGCCACCAGGCGGAACGCCTCGGCCTGGAGGCTGCGAAGCTGGCTGTGGGCGAGTTCGAAGACGGCTTCCACAGCCAGGTCGCCGACCCGCAGTTCGTCGATGCGCCGTTGCTCGTTGGCGAGTCGGCCGGTCAGGGCGTGCAGGGCCCAGGTGGGTCGGGCGGCCAGCCGGGCGGCGGCGATCCGTACGGCCAGCGGGAGGAACCCGCAGGCGGACACCAGGGCGCGGGCTGCTCGGGGTTCCGCGTCGATGCGGTAACCGCCGATGGCCCGCCCGAGCATCTCGACTGCCTCCCACGGACGGAAGACCGGCAGCTGAAGCTGGAGGACGCAGGAGATCCCGGCAAGGCGGGTCCTGCTGGTCACGAGCACCGCGCACCCCGCGCTCCCCGGGAGCAAGGGGCGCAGTTGCCGGCTGTCGCGCGCGTCGTCGAGGACGATCAGCATGCGGCGGTCGGCGAGCAGGGAGCGGAAGAGGGCCGATCTGGTGTCGAGGTCGGCCGGGACGGTCGCGGCGGGAACGCAGAGCGCCTCGAGGAATCCCGCCAGGATCGTCTCCGGACTGGAGCAGACCGTGTCGCTGCCGCGCAGGTCGGCGTACAACTGCCCGTCAGGGAAGTGTTCGCGGGCCCGATGGGCCGCGTGGATGGCCAGGGCTGTCTTGCCGACGCCGCCCATGCCGACGACCGCCGCGATCGCGAGCGCGGATCGCCCGTCTTCGCCCAGGACGCCGAGCAGCGCGTCGAGTTCGGTGTGGCGTCCGGTGAAGTCGACGGTGTCCGCGGGAAGCTGGGCGGGGCGCGGGGGCAGCTGGTCGGGGGCCGGATCGTCATCGCATCCGGCCGCGGCGGTCGTCGGGCGGACGGGGGCGCCTCGCCCGGCCGGTGAAGGGGCGGGCAGCAGTTCGGGGTCACCGTCGAGAATGCGCTGGTGCAGTTCGTTCAACTCCGGACCGGGCTCGACCCCCAACTCCTCGATCAGCAGGCGGCGGGCGGAGCGGTAGACGGCCAGAGCGTCGGCGCACCGTGCGGCCTGGAACAGCGCCCTCATCAGCAGCCCGTACGACTTCTCGCGCAGGGGATGCTCGGTCGTCAGAGTGGTCAGCTCCGAGATGCAGCACGAGGAGTCGCCGAGGGTGAGGTCCAGGGCCAGCCGCTCCTCCAGCAAGGTGAGCCGCAGATCGGTCAGGCGCCGACGCTGACGCTCGGCGAACGGACCGGGCAGGCCGGCCAGGGGAACTCCCTGCCACAGGGCCAGGGCCTGGTTCAGCAGATCGCGGGCCTGCCGGAGGTTCCCACCGGACCGGGCGCGGTCGGCCAGGCCGGCCAACTCCTCCGCGTGCCGGGCGTCGACCGCCGTCTCGGGCAGCTGGAGCCGGTATCCGTCGGGGAGCGACACCAGGACCTCCGGTGCGTCCGGCACCGTCCTGAGGATCTTCCGCAACTGCCATACGTAGGTGCGGACCGTGGTGGCGGCCGCGGGTGGCGGACAGTCGCCCCATAGCGCGTCCACCAGTTCCGCCACCCCGGACGATCTGCCCGGCTTCAGGAGCAGAGCGGCGATCGTCGCCTGCTGCTGGGGGCTTCCCAGCCGCAGAATCGTTTCCCCGCGCCGGCCTCGTACGGTGCCGAGCACCGAGAACCGCAGATCTTCCACGACCGCCCCCACCGAACATCACGCGCCGAAGTGCACCCTAGCTCACTCTCACTCCGCCCTTTTAGTTAGAAATAAGGACATCTCGCACCGGCGTGATCACGCGGCGTCCGCCGCTTCGGGCGCGGCTCAACCGCGTTGTCATGACAGATGTTGACAGAGTGTTGATCACTTACTGACAGCCACCCGCAAGTCTTGTCCCGGGCTGCCGGTCTGGGCCGCCCGACCTCGAAGAAAGGGGAACCTGATGCCTTCTGGTCAGCAGCTGGACCTGGACGTCACCGATGTGACACCGACGACCTGGAACGAACTGTCCGAGCAGTCCACCACCGGCGCGGACACCTGCGCGGGTTGCACGACGTGCTGCACGCACTGTGGCTACGGCAACTGCGGCTGCTGCATCTGACGCTCCGGCCCGCTGAACGGCATTGACGCCAGATCCGGCGGGGTCGTGCGGTGTCCCCACCGCACGACCCCGCCTCCTGCGACAGACAAGCGAGGCCCACGCCATGCCCTCCATGGCAGACGAACAGTTGAACAAGCTCGACGAACTCGTGTCCCCCTACGGTGTGGTCAGGGGAACCCGCCAGTACCGCCCGGAGGGCTGGACGGCCCAGTTGTACGGCTGCCACGCCGACGGCGGCAGCGGACGTCCCGGTTCTGGTGCGGACCTCCACACCAGCGACGGCGGCGGACGCTCCTTCGGCGACCCGGCGCGTGCCCGGCTGGTGGCGATAGCGGAGGCAGCCGAGCGCTACTCCGCCTATGAGCCGCCCACGGCCGAGCACCGGTGGGCAACGGTCTTCGACCTCGAAGGCCCCGTCCTCGACATAGGCCGGCTGCCGCGCTGCTCCGCCATCGAGTCGGCGGAGCCCGCCTGCCCGATCGTGCCGTTCGACCCCGACGCGCCGATCCGCTGGGTCCAGGGCATGGAGTTGGTCTCGGGCACACGGACGTGGCTGCCGGCGGTGATGGCGACCTACCGGTTGCATCCCGCCGTGCCGGCCGAGCGTTTCTGGTACCGGCTGTCGACCGGCTTCGCGGTGCACCACGATCCTGTCGAGGCGCTTGTGCGCGCCGTTCTCGAAGTGGTCGAGCGCGACGCGATCGCTCTCACCTGGTTGCAGCGATTGCCGCTGCCCCCGCTTCCCCCCGACCTCCCGGTCTCGCCGGCGATGGAGGAGTTGCTCGACGCCTCGCACCGGCACTTCCTGCGGACACTGCTGTTCGATGCGACGACCGACCTCGGGGTGCCGACGGTCTACTGCCTCCAGGTCTCCGAGCACGACCGGCGAGTCCGCCACGTGGTGGGCTGCGCCGCCGACCGCACCCTCTCGGCGGCAGCCGAGAAGGCACTGGGCGAGGCCCTCGGAGTGCGGGGGGTGCTGTACGACGAGGTGTCCGAGCCGGCCTCGTTCGCCGAGTTCACCTCGATCACCGACGGGGCCCGCTACATGGCCTCGCCTCGGCGCGCGGACGCGTTCGCCTTCCTGCACGAGGCGGCGACGGGCCGGCCGCGCGCCGAACAGCCCGGACTGCCCGCCGATCCGCGGGCCGCGCTCGCCGTCCTGCTCGACCGCTTCGCGGCGTCGGGCATGCCCCTGTACGCCGTCGACCGGAGCCACTGCGAGCTGCACTCCGTCGGTCTGAGCTCGTTCAACGTCGTCATCCCGGATCTGATGCCGATGACACTGACTCCGGTCGCCCAGTTCCGCGCCCATCCCCGGCTGTTCAAGGCGCCGGCCGCGATGGGGTTCACCGTCCACTCCGAGGAGGGGCTCAATCCATGGCCGCAACCATTCGCCTGACAGGCCGCCGGCTGCTGGTCGTCGGTGTCGGAGGCTTCGGTGAGCGGGTCGCGCAGCTGCTGTCCACCGGCGGCCTCGGTGCCGACCGGGTCCGGCGGGAGGACCTGGCGGACGCCTTCGGCGCCCGTCCCGGGGCGGTCGTCCTGGCTGCCCAGCACCCTTTGCCCGCCCTGGGCCGCCAGGCCGACGCCCTGGCCTGGCAGCACGGGGTGCCATGGCTGCCCGTGGTCACCGAGGACCTGCTGCTGCGGATCGGTCCGTGGGTGGTACCGCACCAGGGTCCCTGCTTCGACTGCTACCTGGCCCGGCGGACACAGCACGACGACCAGGCGTCGATCACCAACGCTCTGTGGGAGGCGCACGAGGCCGACCCGGGAAGCGGGCCGCGCGGGTTCCTGCCGCAGCACGCCCGCACAGCCGCCGGCCTGCTGCACTGCCTTCTCGGCGGTCCGGACGCGGTGAGCGCGAAGCCCGGCTCGGTCACGGCCGTCAGCCTGCGAAACGGCGAGATCGACACCCAGCCGGTCCTGCGCTGCCACGGCTGCCTGCGCTGCGCACCGGAGACCGTTCCCGGCCTGGATCGCACCGGAGTACTGGCCGAACTGCTCGGCGACGCCAGGACGACGCATCAGGGAGTTCCCGCATGACCACGCACACGAGCACCGCCGAAGCCGCACTCGCCGGGCCCGGCGATGGCCACGGGCATGACTGCCGGCCCCGGCTGCGCCGAGGGATCGCCGTCACCGCGGTGGCCCGCGGGCTGGTGGTCGAGGCCGTCGGCCGTCGCCACCTCTTCGCCGGCGCGGCGGCGGCCGACACGCTGCCCCGTCTGCTCGCCCTGCTCGACGGCACCCGCGACCGGGCCGCGATCGCGGCCGAATTGGGCCTCGACGCGTCCGGGATCGCCCCTGTCTTGACCGCCCTCGAGGAACGCGCACTTCTCGAACCGGACTGCTCCGCCGTCGGCACGGCCCCGGCGGACGGCGCGCCCACGGCGATCGGCCCGGTGGCCGACTTCCTGTCGCGCACGGGACCGCCGGCCGATGCCGAGGGCGGGTCGTCGATCGCGCTCGCCCGGCTGGCGGCGGCCACGGTCGCCCTGTCCGGCCCGCCCGAGGTGACCCGGCGCGTCACCGAGGACCTGCGAGCCTGCGGTGTGGGCCGGATCGCGACCGTGCCCCCCGGCGAAGCCGCCCCGGTCGGCCCGGTGGATCTGTTCGTGGTCTGCGACGACGCCTCGGCGCGGCTCGACGAAGCCGGCCGCGCTGGCGCCGCCGGCGGCTTCGAGGTCCTGCGGTACGCGATCCGCGACTCGGCGGACGCGACGGCCGCGATCGAGATCGGCCCGAGGTTCCTGCCCGGTCACACCGCCTGCACCAGCTGTTTCCGGGCGGGCCACGAGCAGGCGTTCCCCGCCGACCGGGTGCCCTCCCCGCTGCCGCCGGCGACCGTAGACCCCGTCGCCGGTCTGGTCGCCGACCAGGTCACCGCCGTGCTCGCCGGCACCGCGCAGCCGCTGCCGCGCCGGGATCTTCGGCGACTGACCGTACCGGACCTCACCACCCGGACCCTGGCGGTCGTTCCGGAGCCCGGCTGTCCCCACTGCGGACCCATCGGCGCCGGGGCGGAGCGGGAACCGGACACCGCCGAGTGGCTGCTGCAGGCCGCGCCCGCGGAGCGGTTCGCCGCCGGTATGGGCGTCACCCCCTTCGAGCCTCCGGTCGTCCCGGAACTGGAGACCAGTCCGAGGTACCCGCTGCCGGCCCCGGTGACGGCGGCCTGTTCGCCGGGGGTGCTCGACGAACAGGCCGTCAGCGTGCTGCTGTCGCTCACCGCCGGCCTCCGGGGAACCGGCCCGGCCGGAGGCACACCCGAGGAAGCCGGACCCGGCGGCGGCCTACGGCGCCGCTGGGCGCCCAGCGGCGGCAACCTGGGCTCGGTGCGGATCTTCCTGCTCACCGAGGCGCCCCTGTCGCCGCTGCCCGGCACCGTGTTCGCGTACGACGGCGAGGCCGGCGAGCTGATCGCCGCTCGCTGTGACACGCCGCCCTTGAGCGAACTGCTCGCGGGTACGGCTTTGGCCGGCCGACCGGTCGACGCGGCCCTGGTGTTCACCGGCGCACTGCACCGGCTCCGGGGCAAGTACCGCGTGTTCTCCCCCCGCTTGGCCCATCTGGACACCGGCTGCGCGATGGCGCAGGCCGCCCTGCTGGCGGCCGAACTGGGGTTGCGGGCCGATCTGGTGGCCGGTGACACCGGTGGGCTTGTCGAGCACCTGGATCTGGACCCGGCCGACCGGCTGGTGACGGGGATCATCGGAATCTACGGGAAGGACACCGGCGATGCCGCTCGTCGACGAGCGTGACCTGATGACCGTCTTCGCGGAGCGGCTCGCCGCCGGCCGGACGACGCCTGCCGCCGGCCCTGCGGAGCCCGCGGCCGGCCCGGCACCGTACGCCGGGGCGCTCTGGGAGGTGCTGGAGGCCCGTCGGTCGCTGCGGTCGTTCGACCCGCGCCAGGTGGCGGCGGACGAGCTGTCCGCCGTCCTGGCCCGCGCCCTGACGACCCATCGCGCCCAGTGGCCCGGACGGCCTCCGACGGACCTCACTGTCCTGCTGGCTGCGTATCGCGTCGGAGCCCTGCCGGTCGGCTGGTACGAGGTCGGGCCCGAAGGTGCCTTCCGCCTGGTCGAGGGCGTCCCCAAGCTGCCCGACGCGGCGGAGTCCTTCGACGACGCCCCCGCGGTGCTGATGATCGGCGGTGATCTGGCCGGTGCCGTCCGCCGGGCTGATCACGCGGGACACGCCGACCTCCTGGTCCGGGCCGCCGCGCTCGCGCACTGCTGCTGGCTGACGGCGATCGGTGCCGGGTTCGGCGGCTGTCTGCGCGGACGGAGCCAGGGAGCGGCGACATCCGTGCTCCATGCCCTTCGGCCCGGTGGACGCCATTTGCTGAGCCTGACGTTGGGCCGCCCCGGGCCCACGCCGGGCCGGGACGGGGCGGCGGTGACCCGGTGAGCGTGGCCGCGACCCCGGCGGAGCCGACGGCTCCGAATGACATGACGAGCGGGGGGAAGACGTACTTCACGGGGACGCACCGTGCCTGCCCGCCCGCGCGGACCTGGGAGCGGCTCGCGCCGCTGCTCCCCGCTGTCGGGGTGACCCGGATCGCGGACCTGACCTGGCTGGACGACATCGGTATCCCCGTCTACCAAGCGGTCGCCCCCACCGACCGCTATCTGTCGGTGTATCAGGGCAAGGGGCTGGACCCGGTGTCGGCCAAGGTGTCCGCCGCGATGGAGGCGATCGAACGGTGGCACGGCGGGCACCTGGACACCCGGCCGGATCACGTGGGCAGCGTCGCCGACGTCGAACCCGGCCTGGGCTACCGTCTCGACGAGCTCGCACTGCGGGCACGCCACTGCCTCAACCCGGCGACCCGGCTGGCCTGGCGCTCCGCGGTGCGGTTGAGCGACGGCGGCTCCTCGCTGGTCCCGCTGGACTGCCTGATCCTGGACCGCCGGGTCCGTCCGCGCTGGCGGCCGCCGCTGTTCGCCGCCACCAGCAACGGCCTGGCCGGCGGCAACACTCGGGACGAGGCGATCGCGCACGGCCTGTACGAGGTGATCGAGCGCGACGCCGTCCACCGCGCGTGGGCCGACGGGCCCTCGCGCGTGGTCGACGCCGATGGTGTGCCGGGCCCGGCGGCCGAACTCATCGAGCAGTACCGGGCGGCCGGTGTGCGGATCGGTATCGGCCTGCTCGCCACCCCGCTGGAGGTGCCCTGCTTCGGCGTGGCCATCCTCGGCGGCGGTCTTCCCCTGCCGATCTATGGTTACGGCTGCCACCTGGACGCTCAGGTGGCCCTGTGCCGGGCCCTGACCGAGGCGGCCCAGGTCCGGCTGTCGATCATCGCCGGCGCCCGGGACGACCTCGAGGACCGTACGTACCGGCGGCTACGATTCGCCCTGGCACGCACCGCGCAGGCGCCGCCGCCGGGCCGGGGCGGGCCCCCGTCCGTCCCGTTCGACGCCGTCCCCTCCGTGGTACTGCCCGATCACCGCGACGAGACCGCCCGGCTGGTCGACCGCGTCGTCGCCGTCACGGGACGCAGTCCCCTGGTGGTCGACCACACCCGTGCCGATCTCGGCGTCCCGGTCGTCCATGTCCTCTGTCCCGGCATGACGATGCCCCGCACCATGTGAGGCCCGCACCATGACCCATCGTTACCTCTTCCTCGGCCCGTCGGCCCCCGGCTTCCTCGCCCCGCCCGGGGTCGCCCTCCTGCCGCCCGTCGCCGCCGGTGATCTGCTGGCCCTGCCGCTCACAGACGGGGATGTCGTCGGCATCGTGGACGGCTACTTCCACCAGGTGCGGGCGGTGCCGCACAAGGAGATCCTCGCCGTCCTCGACCGCGGTGCCGAGGTGCTCGGCGCCGCCAGCATGGGGGCGCTGCGTGCCGCCGAGCTCGACGCCTTCGGGATGCGCGGCGTCGGCCGGGTGTACCAGGACTACCGGGACGGGAGGATCGAGGCCGACGACGAGGTGGCGCTGCTGCACGGCCCGCCCGAGAGCGACTACCGTGCCATGTCCGAACCCTTGGTCGTCATTCGGTCCACCCTGGCCAGGGCGGTGCGCGACGGGGCGTGCGACGCCGCGACCGCGGGGCGGATCGTCGGCGCCCTGCGGGTGACTCCGTATCCGCTGCGAGCCTTCGAGCGGTTCCCCGAGCTGAGCGAGGCGGTCGGCGTCGACCCCGGCGAGCTGAAGATGCTCGGCGAGCACTGCGCCCGTCACCGCGACGACGTCAAACTCGCCGACACGCTCGCGCTGGTCGACATCCTGGCCGCCTGGGACCCGGACACCGCACGTCCCACCGGGGTCCGCCCCGGCGGGGTGCCGCGTACGGCGTATCTGGCCTCCTGGGAGGAGCGGGCCCGGACGGCCCCCGGAAGCGGCCCGGACGGCCGACGGCCCGGCGCCCTGGCCGCGCTGCGCGTGCTGCAACTGTTCTCCGACGCCTTCCCCGCACAGCGGCGGCGGACGGTTCTGGCGTGGATCGCCCGGGACTGCGCCCGCACCTGTGCGGCGGCGGACGGTTCTGGCGACACCACGGACGCCGCGATCGCCCACGGTGTCCACCTCGGGGTGTATCCCGACCCCGGTCGAGGCGACGGCTTCGGCTTCCTGCTGCCGTGGCTGACCGAGGCGGAGGCGGCCCAGGGCAGCCGCCGCGAACAGCTGAAGGTCTTCTTGTCCCGGAGTTTCGAGCTGGATCCCGGTGTCCCAGGGGACACCGTCCTCCTCGACGAGTTCGAGCACTCCTCCGCGTTCGCCCGCGCCCATGAGACGGCCGCCGTGTGCCTGCGCGACTCCGAGGAGCTGTCGGGGGACAGGTCCGAGTCCGATCCGCTCATGTTGTTCGACGAGGACCTGGCCGAGCGTCTGACCGGACGCTGGGGCTGCACCCGGGCCGAGGCGGACCTGTACGCGCTGGACCGGGGCTTCGCCTCGCTGGAGGCGGCCGTCGAGGCCGTCCGCCCGTACCACCTGCTGCTGCGCCCCGCCGCCCGGGCCACGGCCCCGGCAGCCGTGGCCGCCCGCGTCGGCACGCGTCCCGACCCCGGCCCCTGAGGGATCCGACCCGCCCGCTCCTGACGCCTTCACCGAGATCCACTGGAGCGAAGAAAGCAAGGCCAGAGCGCCCGGCGGCCGTCACCGGACGCCCCTTCATCCCCACTCCGACCCCACTGCTGCGCGACACACCACACCACGCTTCCCCGAGGACCAGACGACATGGATGTCCTGCACCGCTTCACGGGCGACGCCGACGATTTCGTCGACACGCTGCGGCACGGCACCCCCCGGGTGTTCCGCCCCGCGGACCCGCCTCTCGACCTGCTGCCGGCCGACGAGCTGGACCATTGGCTCGACACCGGTCTGCTGCGCGTCCCCTACCTGCAACTGGTCACCGCGGACGGCGAGGTACCCCTTCCCCGGTTCTGTCCCCCGCGCACCGTCCTGGGCCGGACCGAGCACGGTTACGTGGACGGGTCCTCGGTACGCCGCCTCCTCGCCGAGGGGACCGCCACCGTGCTGCTGCGTCACATCGACCAGTGGCACCCCGGCATCCGCGCGTTCTGCGATGCGATGCAGCGCCGACTCGGCCGACAGGTGGAAGCGTTCCACTTCATCACCCCACCGGGGACCCAGGGCCGGCCGGTCCACCGCGATGACGCCGACGTGTTCGTCATCCAGACCAGCGGTACCAAGATCTGGCATCTGTACGACGGTCCGGGCGACGGCCGGTGGGCCCCCGGCCCCGTCGGCTTCCCCGGCCGTCCGACGTTCACCACCCGACTGGAACCGGGTGAGGTGCTCTACGTACCGCGCGGCCACGCACACCGCGCGATCGCCGCCGAGCCCGGAGCCAGCGCCCACCTGTCGTTCACCGTCCGCGAGGCGGGCGAGGCCCACTTGCGGGCCGCCCTGGCAGCGCTGCTCGCCGGGACCGACCGGCCCGCCCGCCCGTTGGGCGAGAAGGATCTGCTGGCAGCCGCGGACAGCATGCTGGCCGAGGCACGCGCGAACCTCGCCACGCTGAGCGGCGAAGCTCTCCTCGACCGGGCACGGGTCGGCATGCGCGCCGTCGCCTCTCTCCCCGAGCCGGGGGACGCCCAGGGCGGGGACGCCCCCGGCGGGGACGCCCCCGGCGGGTCGACCGAGCTCAGGATCACGGACCTGCTCACGGGGTCGCCCTGACGCACGGCGATCCAGCCGTCCTGGCACCACAGATCGTGGCAGCAGCGCCCGTAGCGCAGCAACTCGTAGGTCGAGCCGGGCTGATTGTTAATGATTAACAGGCCCTGGCGGGCCAGGTATTGCGGTGGGTCCGCGGAAGGCCCCGTCATGGCACTGTCAAGTTGAGTGAGTGGTTCGGGCTGGGATGGTGGCCGGGTTTGTTGATCGTTCGGGAGGAACTGGTGGTGGAGGGCGCCGGGGACGGGCCGTCGTACAAGGGGTTCCGGTTCCCGGCGGAGGTCATCTCCCACGCGGTGTGGCTGTACCACCGCTTCCCGGTCTCCTTCCGCGAAGTCGAGGAGCTGCTTCTGGCCCGCGGGATCACCGTCTCCCATGAGGCGATCCGCCGGTGGTGCGACCGGTTCGGCCCCCAGTACGCTGCCGCCCTGCGCCGCCGCCGGCCCCGGGCCGGCGACAGGGGCTGTTCGAGCAGTAAAAATCGGTCGCGATGGTGGCCACGTGAGTGTCGGGCTGACGCGTTGAGTCGTCCGGGGACTTGATCCCTATATCCAGAGCGGTGGTGCCCGACGCTCTCGCGACCACCATCATTGTCAACACCGTTCTCTTGATCACTCGTTGGTTTCTGTGGTGCGATCCCGCCGCATGGTGACCCCTCGTAATGCCCGAGCCGCTTCAGCTCCAACGCAGACCGGGGCCCGTGCGGTGAGCTGGTGCCACGAACAGCTGCTGAGGTGGCGGACCGGCCTCGTGCCGAGTCTTTGCATCAGGTCGCTGCGTGGTTCCGCATGAGCTCGTGACCAGTCCAGACAGAGCAATAGTCAAGAGCTGTGGGTGAGTTGATTTCAGCTCTCGCTGCGGTGGCTGAGGCTGATCCTGGCAGTGTTGCGGATCCGTTTGGTGCGGCCGGCTTCGGCGAGGATCTCGATGGCCTCGGTGTTCGTCCCGGCGGCGGTCTTGAGTTGGAGCCAGTTGGATGCCGCGAGCAGGTCGTCCGGCTGCCAGGGCAGCTTGAGCGTGACGGCGCGGAAGAGTGACCACTCCCTCAGGCGCTGAGCCAGGAAGGGGTGGTCGATCGTGGCCTGGGTCAACGCCTGCACCCACCCCTCGTAGGCGGGAGCGGGGTAGAGGCCGGCGGCTCGACGGTCCAGGTGCCGCAGCACGGCGGACTGGGCCATCGTCTGCTCCGGATCAGTGAGCAAGCTGCCGACCAGGTCGACCTCGTCCGGGTCGGCAACGTGCCCCAGCTTGTCGAGGTAGGCCGCGAAGCGGACGTGCTCGTCCGGGTTCTGCAGGATCTCGTGGATGTTCATGCGGCCGGCTCCTCGCGCTCGACCAGGACGCCGTTCTCGAATCGTGCGCCCGCGCGGACCAGGGACACCAGGTGGGCTCCGGTGATCGCGCGCCATCGCGCCTGAGCGGACTCGACCAGCTTGAACACCATCTCGGGCGCGGCCACCGGGCTGCCCGCGCCTCGCGTGACCTTGGTACGGAGCTTGACCGTGGAGAAGGTCGACCCGATGGGGTTGGTGGTCCGCAGGTGAATCCAGTGCTCGGCAGGGAAATCGTAGAACGCGAGCAGTTCCTCCCGGTCCTCGGTGATCTTCGCGACGGCCTTCGGGAACTTTGCCCGGTAGGTCTTCGCCAGCGCCTCGATCGCCTTCTCGGCGTGGGTGCGGTCCTCGGCGTTGTAGATCTCCTGCATCGCCTTCGTCGCGCCGGGCTGCGCGGACTTGGGCAGGCAGTTGGCGACGTTGCGGGCTTTGTGAACCCAGCACCATTGCGGCCTGGCCGCCGGGAACACCTCGGCGAGCGCCCGCCAAAGGCCCATGGCGCCGTCGCCGATGACCAGCTCGGCGTCACGCATGCCGCGTCGGCGGCAGTCGCGCAGCAGGTCGGCCCACGACTCGGTGGACTCGCGCAGGCCCTCAGCCAAGGCGATCGGCTCCTTCGTGCCGTCCAGACGGACCCCGAGCAGGACCAGGACGCACGAGTGGGCCTGGCCGAGCCGGACCTTCGGGTGCACGCCGTCCGCCCACACGTAGACGAAGTCGCGGTCGGACAGGTCCCGGTTCTGGAAGGCGGCGTGGTCGTCGCTCCACTGCTTGGTCAGCCGTGTCACGGTCGCGGCCGACAGGCCGGCCGTGCCGCCCAGGAACTGCTCCAGCGCCGGGACGAAGTCGCCGGAAGACAGGCCGTGCAGATAGAGCAGCGGCAGCACTTCGGAGATCTTCGGGGATTTGCGGCACCACGGCGGAAGGATCTTCGAGGAGAACCTCTTGCGCTCGCCGGTCTCATCGTCGACGCGGCGGTCGTTGATCCGCGGGGCCTTGACCTCGATCGGTCCGGCGGCGGTGACCACGGTCCTTGCCTTGTGGCGGCCGTTGCGGACCACGAGACGTCGGCCGTACTCGTCGGTCTCAGCCGACAACTCGGCTATGTACTGGTTGACTTCCGCTTCCAGCGCGGCGGCCAGCATCCGGCGGGCGCCTTCCCGCACGATCTCGTCGGTCAGGGAGCCTGACTGCGTGGAGCCGTCGTCGGTGACTACGCTGAGCACGGGCGTACCTTCCCGACCCGCGCTGCAACGCGGGCCTACTCGGAGACCTTGAGGATCATTCGGGAAGGTACGCCTTCTGCATGCCCTTCCGGAACCGATCCACAAGTCCTGAGCATTGCTCGGGATCGGTCGAGTCGTTGGTGTTGTGGCTGAGTGTGGTGCCGAGAGCCATCGGGCTTGGAAACCAGTAGCGCTGCTACAAATGATTGGTTGAAGATGACGGCATGGACGCGCAGCAGGTGACCTTGCGGAAGATGACGCCGGCGGAGTATCACGCGGCGACTGAGCATCGTGAAGCCGAGT
>NZ_JBSFET010000091.1:0-23015 GCF_053594575.1 Streptomyces sp. NPDC001880 | reverse complement strand
CAGTTCATCGCTTTCGCGTTTCCCTTTCCGGCGGCTCCAACCTTACCAGACTCTTTTTCGTTCCGTTTCCGGTTCGAATTTGAATTCCGGTGACCTTTGGATTGGCCTGCCTTTCGGCGCATCCGACATTATCAGAAGTTCTGAGTCGGAATTCCCGCCCCGTCGGTACGCTCGCTGCACACAGGTGTGCGCGGCGCTTCCCGGTCAGGCGGAGCCGTAAACGTACTGGAGCGGGGCGCCCCGATGCAAATCGGGGGCCCCGCTCCTCGGTTCGGCCCGCGGCGTCAGACCTCGACGACGACCGGAAGGATCATCGGGCGCCTGCGGTAGGAGTCCGAGACCCACTTGCCCACCGTGCGGCGGACCAGCTGCTGGAGCTGGTGGGGCTCCATCACGCCGTCCTGGGCGGACTTGTTGATCGCGTCCTCGATCTTCGGCACAACGGCGACGAATGCCGAGTCGTCGATGCCGGAGCCACGGGCGTGGATGTCCGGGCCGCCCAAGATCTTGCCGGTGGAGCTGTCGACCACGATGAAGACCGAAATGATGCCCTCGTCACCGAGGATGCGGCGGTCCTTCAGCGAGGTCTCGGTGACATCGCCGACCGAGAGGCCGTCGACGTAGACATAGCCCGCCTGGACCTTGCCGACGATCTTGGCCTTGCCGTCGATGAGGTCGACGACGACGCCGTCCTCGGCGATGACGATGTGGTCCTTGGGTACGCCGGTGAGCGCGCCCAGTTCCGCGTTGGCCCGCAGATGGCGCCATTCGCCGTGGACCGGCATCAGGTTCTTCGGCTTGCAGATGTTGTAGAAGTACAGCAGCTCGCCGGCCGAGGCGTGGCCCGAGACGTGGACCTTGGCGTTGCCCTTGTGGACGACGTTGGCGCCCCAGCGGGTCAGGCCGTTGATCACGCGGTAGACCGCGTTCTCGTTGCCCGGGATCAGGGACGACGCAAGGATCACCGTGTCGCCCTGGACGATCCGGATCTGGTGGTCGCGGTTGGCCATCCGGGACAGCGCGGCCATCGGCTCGCCCTGGGATCCCGTGCAGACCAGCACGACCTCGTCGTCCGGCAGGTCGTCGAGCGTCTTCACGTCGACGACCAGGCCCGCGGGGACCTTCAGATAGCCGAGGTCACGGGCGATGCCCATGTTGCGGACCATCGAGCGGCCGACGAAGGCGACCCTGCGGCCGTACTCGTGTGCCGCGTCGAGGATCTGCTGGATGCGGTGGACGTGGCTGGCGAAGCTCGCCACGATGATGCGCTTCTGGGCATTGGCGAAGACCGTGCGCAGGACGTCGGAGATGTCCCGCTCGGGCGGTACGAAACCGGGGACCTCGGCGTTCGTCGAGTCGGAGAGGAGAAGGTCGATGCCTTCCTCGCTCAGCCGGGCGAAGGCGTGCAGGTCGGTGAGCCGGCCGTCCAGCGGGAGCTGGTCCATCTTGAAGTCGCCGGTCGCGACGACCATGCCCGCGGGCGTGCGGATGGCGACCGCGAGGGCGTCCGGGATCGAGTGGTTGACCGCGACGAACTCGCAGTCGAACACACCGATGCGCTCGCGCCGGCCCTCCGCCACTTCGAGGGTGTACGGACGGATGCGGTGCTCCTGGAGCTTCGCCTCGATCAGTGCGAGGGTCAGCTTGGAGCCGATGAGAGGGATGTCCGGCTTCAGGCGCAACAGATACGGGACACCGCCGATGTGGTCCTCGTGGCCGTGCGTGAGGACGATGCCCTCGATGTCGTCGAGACGGTCCCGGATGGTGGTGAAGTCCGGCAGGATCAGGTCGATTCCGGGCTGCTCCTCCTCGGGGAAGAGGACTCCGCAGTCGACGATGAGCAGGCGGCCGCCGTACTCGAAGACCGTCATGTTGCGGCCGATCTCGCCGAGGCCGCCGAGCGGGGTGACGCGGAGGCCGCCCTTCGGGAGCTTCGGCGGGGTGCCGAGTTCGGGATGCGGATGACTCAAAAGACTCTCCTTACCACGCACGCCACGTACCGCTTGGGCACGTGGCGCGCATGTCATTCGTGCACTTGCTGTTGTCTGTGATGTCGCTCTTGCGAGTGTTCTACGCTTATTCAGTTGTGAAGTCTGTGGTTACAGCTCTACCCCGCCGGCCGCGAGATCGATCTTGAGCTGTGCCGATTCCTGTGCGGTGAGTTCCACCAGGGGGAGGCGCAGCGGGCCCGCGGGGAGGCCCTGGAGGGCCAGTGCGGCCTTGGTGGTGATCACACCCTGGGTACGGAACATTCCGGTGAAGACCGGCAGGAGCTTCTGGTGGATCTCCGTGGCCTTCTGGACGTCACCGCCGACGTATGCCTGGATGAGGGCTCGCAGGTCGGGGGTGACGACGTGGCCGACCACGGAGACGAATCCGATGGCGCCGACCGAGAGCAGCGGAAGGTTCAGCATGTCGTCGCCGGAGTACCAGGCGAGGCCGGAGCGGGCGATGGCCCAGCTGGCGCGGCCGAGGTCGCCCTTGGCGTCCTTGTTGGCGACGATGCGCGGGTGCTCGGCGAGCCTGACCAGCGTCTCCGTGTCGATCGGCACACCGCTGCGGCCGGGGATGTCGTAGAGCATCACCGGCAGGCCGGTGGCGTCGGCGATGGCCGTGAAGTGGCGGAAGAGACCTTCCTGCGGCGGCTTGTTGTAGTACGGCGTCACCGCGAGGAGTCCGTGGGCACCGGAGCGTTCGGCCGTTCGGGCGAGCTCGATGCTGTGACGGGTGTCATTGGTGCCGATACCGGCGACGACGTGGGCCCGGTCCCCCACGGCTTCCAGTACCGCCCTTACGAGCTGGTCTTTCTCCGCGTCGCTGGTGGTCGGGGACTCGCCGGTGGTGCCGTTGACGACCAGGCCGTCATTGCCTGCGTCCACGAGGTGGGTGGCGAGCCGCTGGGCACCTTCGAGGTCGAGTGCGCCGTCCGCCGTGAAGGGCGTGACCATAGCTGTGAGGACCCGCCCGAAGGGGGTCTGCGGAGTGGAGATCGGAGCCATGGGTAACACGCTACTCGCTGCTCAGCGCCCAATGTCCCCTCGGGGGGACAAGCGATAGGAGCCCGGCACTGCCTGCTCGGGGGTTCAAGCAGTGCCGGGTCCGTTTGATCAGCCTAGATGAACTTCACGAAACGTCGCAATACGGACACCGCTTACGGGGCTACGCGTCCGTTCTTGTTGAAGGCTGCATGGGTGAGCGGCATGAGCCGGGCCCAGTGCTCCTCCATCTGCTGGCCGACCATCTCGATCTCGCGCTGCGGGAAGGAAGGCACCTTCGCCAGCTCGTGCTGGGTACGCAGGCCGAGGAAGTGCATCAGCGAGCGGGCGTTGCACGTGGCGTACATCGAGGAGAAAAGGCCGACAGGGAGCACTGCGCGCGCGACCTCGCGGGCCACTCCCGCGGCGAGCATCTCCTGGTATGCCTCGTAGGCCTGGCGGTAGGAGTCCTCCATGACGCGGCCGGTGAGCTCCTGCTGGGCCTGGGTGCCCTCGACGAACTCGTACTTGCCGGGGCGGCCCTGCTGGACGAGCTTGCGGGACGCGTCGGGGATGTAGAAGACCGGCTCCAGCTCCCGGTAGCGGCCCGATTCCTCGTTGTACGACCAGCCGACGCGGTGCCGCATGAACTCGCGGAACACGAAGATCGGGGCACTGATGAAGAAGGTCATCGAGTTGTGCTCGAAGGGGCTGCCGTGACGGTCGCGCATGAGGAAGTTGATGAGTCCCTTGGAGCGCTCGGGGTCCTTGGTGACCTCCTCCAGGGACTGCTCACCCGCCGTGGAGACACGGGCCGCGAACAGGACGTCGGAGTCACCCGCGGCGTGTTTCACCAGCTCGACGGTCACATCGCTGCGGAAGCTGGGCTTTGCGGGCTCGGGGGTCTCGGTCACCGGCGGGGTCCTTCCAGTTGCGTCGCTCGGGCGGCGCCCACTCTACGGGCCACCGCTGACAACCGGGTCCGGAAGGGCCTTCCGGGGATTTCTTCGACGAATTCGGCGATTCAGGGCACCTAACGGGCCTGTCATGCGTCTGACTCAATAGCAGCATCCGAAACAGAGTTCAAGGAGACCTTCCTCATGTTCCGCCGGCGTGAAGCCGTCCCGTTCGCGTTCGTGGCCGAGAGTGACCGATTCCGCAGCAACGTCACACCACCTCCGCGGGAGCGCGCCAGCGCCTCCCAGTTGGCCAGCCGTTCCCTCGTCGGGCTGACGATCGTCGCCGGCCTCGTCGGGTCACTGATCCTTGGTCTGCCGGCGCTCAGTCCCACCCAGAGCGCCTCGCACGCCGAGCAGGCCGAGGCCGCCTCCGGGCACTGACTCGTACGGGCCCCCTGGGGTGGTCGGGGCGATGACCTCCTCGGTAGCCTCACCGGGCACAGCAATCGAGCGTGCTTGTGAGTGAGGATCATTCGTGCCCCTGCCCTTTCTGACGGCCGACCGCGCGTTTGACGCGAGCGCCGAGGACATCGCGCTGCCGTTCGACGACCACGACAGCTGGCGGCGTCCGTACCGCCCCGGGCCCTGGCGGGTCGCGGCCGCGGCCTTCCTGCTGCTTCTCGCGTCCTTCGTCCTGCTCGCGGGAATGATCATCGCGTTCGCCGGGGCGCTGCCGGGTACGGCCGTATGCCTGGGGCTCGCCGCCGTGATCATCGTCTGCGCACTGCGGCTGCTGCGGGTCGGTGCCTGGGTCAGCCGGCACGGCGTACGCCGGGTGGGCTTCTTCACGACGACGACCGTGCGGTGGGACCGGGTCACCGCCATCCGCACGGTGCAGCAGCCGGTGAAGTGGCTCGGGCTCCCCCGCACTGTGCAGGGGCAGGCGCTGATTGTCGTACGCCAGGGCGGCGAGGCGATTCCGCCGCTGCTCACCGACAACAACGCCGACTTCCTGACGCGGGCCGAGGCCTTCGACCGCGCGGCCGACACGGTGGAGGCGTGGGGGGACGAGTACCGGCGGGTCTGAGCCCCCTCGAACGACCGGGCCGCCCGGTCCGGCACGCCCGTTCAGGACGTGCTGGGCCGGGCGTCCTTCGTGTGCAGGGCGATGGCCCGCTGCATGGCCTTCCGGGCCCGCGGGGTGTCCCTGGCGTCCTGGTACGCGACCGCGAGGCGGAACCAGCAGCGCCAGTCGTCCGGGGAGTCCTCGGTCTCCTCACGACGGCGGGCGAACACCGCGTCGGCCGAGTCGCGGTCGATGCGGCCGGACGGGGTGCGGACCAGCTCGTCGACCGGCAGGCCGCCCTCCGCGTCGAGTTCCGCGGCCAGCGCGTTCGCCCGCGACACGAACTGGGTGTTCTTCCAGAGGAACCAGACGCCGATCAACGGCAGGATCAGCACCGCGACCCCGAAGGTGACCGTCAGCAGCGTGCCGTGCCGGATGAGCAGCACGCCACGGCTGCCGACCAGGACGAAGTAGAAGACCAGGACGGCGGCGGTGGCGAAGTAGGTGATCTTTGCGCGCATGGCAGGGCTCAGTCAGTTCAGGTCGAGGAAGTGTTCCAGGCCGAACGTGAGGCCGGGAGTGGTCACCACACGGCGTGCGCCGAGCAGGATGCCTGGCATGAAGCTGCTGTGGTGCAGGGAGTCGTGGCGGATGGTGAGGGTCTCGCCCTCGCCGCCGAGCAGCACTTCCTGGTGGGCGAGAAGGCCGCGGAGCCTGATCGCGTGGACCGGTACCCCGTCGACGTCCGCACCGCGGGCGCCGTCCAGGGCCGTGGTGGTGGCGTCCGGCTGCGGGGCGCAGCCGGCCTTCCTGCGGGCCTCGGCGATCAGCTGGGCGGTGCGGGTGGCGGTGCCCGAGGGGGCGTCGACCTTGTTGGGGTGGTGCAGTTCGACGACCTCGACGGACTCGAAGTAGCGGGCGGCCTGCTCCGCGAACTTCATCGTGAGGACGGCGCCGATGGAGAAGTTCGGCGCGATGAGCACACCGGTCTCCGGGGAGCCGGCGAGCCAGGTGTTCAGCTGCGCGAGCCGTTCCTCGGACCAGCCCGTGGTACCGACCACGGCGTGGATGCCGTGCCGGACACAGAAGTCGAGGTTGTCCATCACGGACGCGGGGGTGGTGAGCTCGACGACGACCTGGGCGCCGGATTCCGTGAGGGTCTCCAGCCGGTCGCCACGGCCCAGCGCGGCCACCAGCTCCATGTCGTCGGCGGCCTCGACGGCTCGTACCGCCTCGGACCCGATCCGGCCCCTGGCGCCGAGAACGGCCACGCGCAGCTTGCTCATTGCTCTGTTTCCTTAACGGTGGAGTTAGGAGACCGCTTCTTCGAGGCGGTCGGCCTGCTTGTCCTTGAGCGGGCCGATGACGGACAGGGAAGGGCGGTGTCCGAGGACCTCGTCCGCGACGGCGCGGACGTCGTCGGGGGTGACCTGTGTCATCCGGGCCAGCATGTCGTCGACCGACATCTGGTCGCCCCAGCACAGCTCGCTCTTGCCGATACGGTTCATCAGCGCGCCGGTGTCCTCCAGGCCGAGGACCGTGGAGCCGCAGAGCTGTCCGATGGCCCGGCCGATCTCGTCGTCGCTCAGTCCCTCGGAGGCCACCCGGTCGAGTTCGTCCCGGCAGATCTTGAGGACGTCGTGGACCTGGCTGGGCCGGCAGCCCGCGTACACCCCGAAGAGTCCGCAGTCGGCGAAGCCCGAGGTGTACGAGTACACGCTGTAGGCGAGACCGCGCTTCTCCCGTACCTCCTGGAAGAGGCGTGAGCTCATGCCGCCGCCGAGGGCGGCGTTGAGGACGCCCAGCGCCCAGCGACGCTCGTCGGTGCGGGCCAGGCCGGGCACGCCCAGGACGACGTGGGCCTGCTCGGTCTTGCGGTTCAGGAGCTCCACCCGGCCCGCGGTGCGCAGCTTGCGGGAGCCGTGGCGCGGGGCGATGGGGACGGCGTCGGTGCGGGACAGGGCGCCCGCCCGCTCGAACGCCCTGCGGACCTGGCGCACGACCGTGGCGTGATCGATGTTGCCGGCGGCGGCGACGACCAGGTGCGTGGGGTCGTAGTGCTTCTTGTAGAAGCGGGCGATCCGGCCGCGGTCGAGCGCGTTGATGGTGTCGACGGTGCCGAGTACCGGGCGGCCGAGGGGGGTGTCGCCGAGCATGGTGTGCGCGAACAGGTCGTGCACGCAGTCGCCCGGGTCGTCCTCGGTCATCGCGATCTCTTCGAGGATGACGCCGCGCTCGGCGTCGACGTCCTCGGCAGTGATCAACGAACCGGTCAGCATGTCGCAGACGACATCGATGGCCAGCGGCAGGTCGGTGTCGAGGACCCGCGCGTAGTAGCAGGTGTACTCCTTCGCCGTGAAGGCGTTCATCTCGCCGCCGACCGCGTCGATCGCGGCGGAGATGTCGAGGGCGCTGCGCTTGGCGGTGCCCTTGAAGAGGAGGTGTTCGAGGTAGTGCGTCGCGCCGTTCAGCGTCGGGGTCTCGTCGCGTGATCCGACGTTGGCCCAGATGCCGAAGGTGGCGGAGCGTACGGAGGGCAGGGTCTCGGTGACGACCCGGAGGCCGCCGGGCAGGACGGTGCGGCGGACCGTACCGATGCCGTTGGTGCCCTTGAGAAGCGTTTGGGTACGGGCGACGGCCCGCGCCTCGGAGGAGGCGCGGGCCGTCGTCACGGAACTACGGGACGTCACTTGGCGGCGTCGTCCTTCTTCTCGTCTTCTTCACCTTCGATGACCGGGACCAGGGAGAGCTTGCCGCGGGAGTCGATCTCGGCGATCTCGACCTGGACCTTGGTGCCGACGCCGAGCACGTCCTCGACGTTCTCCACGCGCTTGCCACCGGCGAGCTTGCGGATCTGCGAGATGTGCAGCAGGCCGTCCTTGCCCGGCATCAGGGACACGAACGCACCGAAGGTGGTGGTCTTGACGACCGTACCCAGGTAGCGCTCGCCGACCTCCGGCATGGTCGGGTTGGCGATCGAGTTGATCGTGGCGCGGGCGGCCTCGGCGGCCGGGCCGTCGGCGGCACCGATGTAGATGGTGCCGTCGTCCTCGATCGTGATGTCGGCGCCGGTGTCCTCCTGGATCTGGTTGATCATCTTGCCCTTGGGGCCGATGACCTCACCGATCTTGTCCACCGGGATCTTGACGGTGATGATCCGCGGGGCGTTCGGGGACATCTCGTCCGGGACGTCGATGGCCTCGTTCATCACGTCGAGGATGTGGAGGCGGGCGTCGCGGGCCTGCTTCAGCGCGGCGGCCAGGACCGAGGCGGGGATGCCGTCGAGCTTGGTGTCGAGCTGGAGCGCGGTGACGAACTGCTTCGTACCGGCGACCTTGAAGTCCATGTCGCCGAAGGCGTCCTCCGCACCGAGGATGTCGGTGAGGGCGACGTAGTGGGTCTTGCCGTCGATCTCCTGGGAGATCAGGCCCATGGCGATACCGGCGACGGCGGCCTTGAGGGGCACACCGGCGTTCAGCAGCGACATGGTGGAGGCGCAGACCGAGCCCATGGACGTCGAGCCGTTGGAGCCCAGCGCCTCGGAGACCTGGCGGATCGCGTAGGGGAACTCCTCGCGCGTCGGCAGCACCGGCACGATGGCGCGCTCGGCGAGCGCTCCGTGGCCGATCTCGCGGCGCTTGGGCGAGCCCACGCGGCCGGTCTCACCGACGGAGTACGGCGGGAAGTTGTAGTTGTGCATGTAGCGCTTGCGGGTCACCGGGGAGAGGGTGTCCAGCTGCTGCTCCATGCGGAGCATGTTGAGGGTGGTGACGCCCAGGATCTGGGTCTCGCCACGCTCGAACAGTGCCGAGCCGTGCACCCGCGGGATGGCCTCGACCTCGGCGGCGAGCGTACGGATGTCCGTGACGCCGCGGCCGTCGATGCGGACCTTGTCCTTGATGACGCGCTCGCGGACCAGCTTCTTGGTCAGTGCGCGGTACGCGGCGGAGATCTCCTTCTCGCGGCCCTCGAAGGCCGGGAGGAGCTTCTCGGCGGCGATCTCCTTGACGCGGTCCAGCTCGGTCTCGCGGTCCTGCTTGCCGGCGATGGTGAGCGCCTGGGCCAGGTCCGACGTCACGGCGGCGGCGAGCGCCTCGAAGACGTCGTCCTGGTAGTCCAGGTAGACCGGGAACTCGCCGGTGGGCTTGGCGGCCTTGGCGGCGAGGTCCGACTGAGCCTTGCAGAGGACCTTGATGAAGGGCTTCGCGGCTTCCAGACCGGCGGCGACGACCTCCTCGGTGGGGGCCTCGGCGCCGTCCTTGACGAGCTGGATGGTCTTCTCGGTGGCCTCGGCCTCGACCATCATGATCGCGACGTCGCCGTCCTCCAGGACGCGACCGGCGACGACCATGTCGAAGACGGCGTCCTCGAGCTCGGTGTGCGTCGGGAAGGCGACCCACTGGCCCTTGATGAGGGCGACACGGGTGCCGCCGACCGGGCCGGAGAAGGGCAGGCCGGCCAGCTGCGTGGAGCAGGAGGCGGCGTTGATCGCGACCACGTCGTACAGGTGGTCGGGGTTGAGCGCCATGATCGTCTCGACGATCTGGATCTCGTTGCGCAGGCCCTTCTTGAAGGAGGGGCGCAGCGGGCGGTCGATCAGGCGGCAGGTGAGGATCGCGTCCTCGGAGGGCCGGCCCTCACGACGGAAGAAGGAGCCGGGGATCTTGCCGGCGGCGTACTGCCGCTCCTCGACGTCCACCGTGAGGGGGAAGAAGTCGAGCTGGTCCTTGGGCTTCTTGGATGCGGTGGTGGCCGACAGCACCATGGTGTCGTCGTCCAGGTATGCCACGGCGGAGCCGGCGGCCTGCTTGGCCAGGCGGCCCGTCTCGAAGCGGATGGTGCGGGTGCCGAAGGTTCCGTTGTCGATAACGGCTTCGGCGTAGTGGGTCTCGTTCTCCACTAGCGTTTTCTCCGATACATAGCGTCTTCGCGCCCCCACGCCCGTGTGGCGGGGGACGGTAGCGGAGAAGCCCTCCATCGGCGGGCCGGTCTTCGATCGAAGCACCCGGGTCGATGAGTCCGGGGGCCACTACCGAGGACCGGCGGCGGGGAGGTCTGCTTCTCGCTCGTCTGTCGGTCGTTCTCCGACCAGGTTACTGAGATTCGGTTCTGCTTGGCATTCCGGCTGTGCGGGCGGGCCCGTCACATCCCGTACATGCGCGCGTACGCACAATCGTACGTACGGCAAAGGGAGCGGCCCCCCTCAGTGGTGGGAACCGCTCCCTTCACGGCGAATTACTTGGCGCCGCCGGCCGCACCGCGGCGGATGCCGAGGCGGTCGACCAGGGCACGGAAGCGCTGGATGTCCTTCTTGGCCAGGTACTGCAGAAGGCGGCGGCGCTGGCCGACCAGGATCAGCAGACCACGACGGGAGTGGTGGTCGTGCTTGTGGACCTTCAGGTGCTCCGTCAGGTCCGAGATGCGACGGGAGAGCATCGCGACCTGGACCTCGGGGGAACCGGTGTCACCCTCCTTGGTGGCGAACTCGGCCATGATCTGCTTCTTCGTAGCGGCGTCGAGCGACACGCGGTACTCCTCTTTGATGTTCGATGCGTCCGCGAGTGCCCCTGGTCTGTTCTCAGGGGGGCTTCCGTTACTCGGGGGCGAGGGTCCGATGAGCGCAGCTCCCAGGATGATCCGGGAGGGCGTACACAAACGGCCGTCACACAGCGTACCAGCCCCCGCGGCTCAGCTCGTCAGGGCCCTTGCCCGGGTGAAGACGTCCAGTACCGCCAGGCAGAGCGGGACCAGCGAGAGCAGGACGGCACTCTCGGTCAGGTCGAGCAGCCGTCCCCAGAACGGGGAGAGGCCCTTGCGCGGAATGATCAGGCCGATCGCGGTGAGCAGGGTGGCGCCGGCGGCGACGGCCGCGGAGAGCCAGATCGTACGGACGTCCAGGGAGCTGCGGTCCCCGTACCTGACCAGGTCGAAGAGCAGGTCGGTCGGCGGGTTCAGGGAGAGGCCGAGTACCAGCAGGGCGACCGTGCCGATGCCCGCCACCAGTACGCAGGCGACCTGCGAGGTGTAGCGGAACAGGCGGGCGCGCAGCAGCATCGCGAGTCCGGCGGCCAGGGCCAGGAGCTGGCCCCAGACGTTGTCCGAGAAGCCGAGCACGGCCCCGCATCCGACGACGACCGCCGCGCAGCCCCCGACCAGGCCGAGCAGCATCTCGTGACCCCGGCGGGCCTGGGCCGCGATGCGCTCGGCGTCGACGGGGGCGCTCTGGGCGGAGGGCTCGGCGTACGGGTCGGCCGGGCTGTCGTCGTAGCCGCCGGGGGCGGTGTCTGGCGACGCGTAGCCGATGGGCAGCCGGGCGAAGCGGGCCGAGAGGCCGGGGAGGAAGGCGACCAGGCCGAGGGCGACCGGCGCGCAGACGGCGGCAGTCCGGGTGGCCGACGCCTCGGTGAGGATGGCGACGAAGGTGGCGAGGGTGCCGACGGTGGCGAGGAAGGTGGCCGCGACGAACGGGGCGTCGCCGCTCGGGGTGAGGGCGACCAGGGCGACCGAGGCGATCAGGACGGCGACGCAGCCGAGCAGGAACTGGAGCCGGCCGGGGCCCTGGCCGGCGTCCGGGCCGATGATGCCGGAGCCGGCGATGAGTACGAGGGGCAGTGCGCCCAGACCGAGGGCGACGGCGGTGGAGCGGTCGGCGTAGACCCGGGCGCGTACCCCCGCGAACGCGGTCAGCAGCAGCCCGGCGGAGCCCGCGATGATGCCGGGCAGGCTGTGCATGTCGTGTCTGACCGGGTCGGCGAACCAGAGCACGAAGCCCATCAGTACGAGCAGCAGTACACCGCCGACCAGGCCCGCGCCGCGCAGCAGTTCGTCGCTCCACAGGTGGCGGTCGCGGGTGACGGCCGAGGCGACGGCGTCGGAGACGTCGTCGAAGACGGCGGGGGGCAGGGACTGGGCGAAGGGGCGCAGGCTGAGGAGTTCGCCGTCCAGGACCCGCTGGGCTGCGAGGGTGCGCGCCCCGTCGAGGACCGTGCCGTCGCGTCGTACGAGGTGGTATCCGGTGGGGGTTCCGGCTGCCTGGGTCTGGCCGGTGAGGCGGAGGATCTCCGGGTAGACGTCCGCGACGGCGATGTCCTCCGGCAGGGCCACATCGATCCGGCTGTCGGGCGCCACGACGGTCACCCGGCAGAAGCCCGTAGCTGCAGTCGAACTCACGTGTCTGGTCCCCCTGATTCGCGGTTGCGCACGGTGCGCGCGCCACCCTACCGGGAGGGGGGCAGGTCATCTGCAAGTAGGATCGCCGTCGCGCGGCGTGACGTCCGCGGGCAATGGCAGCCACGGGGGCTTCGGTGCGCATTCGACCGGTCTTGTGCCCGTCCGTGCCGAGGGATTGGTGTTCCGGTGAGCCAGATCGTCGTAAAGCGACCTCCGAGGGCCCTGCCGCCGGAAGTCCCCGTTGACGAGTTGACGTTGGAGTCCCCTCCGGAACTGCCCCGCGGGCAGCAGGAGGGCATGCTGATGCAGATCCTGCCGGTGCTCGGCATGGGGTCGTCGGTGGTCTTCTTCTTCTCGCCGCAGGCGCCTCCGTTCATGCGGATCATGGGTGTTCTGATGCTGGTCTCGACCGTCGGGATGGTGGTCGCGCAGCTGGTCCGCTACCGCCGCGGTACGCAGGGGCAAATGGCCGATGTCCGGCGCGACTACCTCAAGTACCTGGCGCAGACCCGGCGTACGGTGCGCCGGACGGCGCGCGCCCAGCGGGATGTGCAGCTGTATCTGCAGCCCGCCCCGGAGCAGTTGTGGTCGGTGGTCGCCGAGGGCAGCCGGGTGTGGGAACGGCGCATCGGTGACAAGGACTTCGGGCAGGTCCGGGTGGGGCTCGGGGCGCAGCAGCTGGCCACCCCGCTGGTCGCTCCCGACACCGCACCGGTGGACGAGCTGGAGCCGATGTGCGCGGGTGCGATGCAGCGGTTCCTCGCCGTGCACGGGTCGTTGGACGGGCTGCCGATGGCCGTGTCGATGCGGGCGTTCTACCACGTGACGGTATCCGGCCGGCCCGAGGAGGCGCAGTCGGCCGCGCGGGCGCTGGTCGCCCAGCTGGTGACGCTGCACTCCCCCGAGGACCTGGTGGTCGCCGTGGTGGCGGCGCGGGGTGCGGTGGAGCGCTGGGACTGGACGAAGTGGCTTCCGCATCTCCAGCTGCCGGGGCAGGTCGACGGGGCCGGTACGAAGCGGCTGTTCGGGGACGACCTGGGTGAGCTGGAGCAGTTGCTGGCGGGCCGGCTGGAGGGGCGGCCGCGGTTCGGCCGGGAGAACCGGCCGCTGCTGGACCAGCCGCACATCGTGGTGGTGCTGGACGGTGGGATGGTGCCGCCCGACTCGCTGTTCGCGGCGGCCGAGGGCATCCAGGGTGTGACGATCGTCGAGGTGGTGCCGGGCGAGCTCGACGAGCCGCGCGGCTCCCTGTCGGTGGTGGTGCGGCCGGGGCTGCTGCGGCTGGAGTCGGGGGCGGGGACGGCGTACGAGGGTGTGCCGGACGGGATGTCGCTGCCCGCGGCCGAGGCGCTGGCCCGGCAGCTGGCGCCGCTCCGGATGGGCGGGGGCGACGACGACGAGCCGCTGCTGGCGAATCTGGACTTCACGGATCTGCTGAATCTGGGCGACGCGGCCTCGGTGGATGTGGCGCGGACCTGGCGGCCGCGGGCGGTCTCCGAGCGGCTGCGGGTGCCGATCGGGATCGGTGAGGACGGTCAGCCGGTGATGCTGGACCTGAAGGAGGCCGCGCAGGACGGCATGGGTCCGCACGGGCTGTGTGTCGGTGCCACGGGTTCCGGCAAGTCCGAGCTGCTGCGGACGCTGGTGCTGGGACTCGCGGTCACGCACTCGTCGGAGACGCTGAACTTCGTGCTCGCGGACTTCAAGGGCGGTGCGACCTTCGCCGGGATGTCGCACATGCCGCATGTCGCGGCCGTCATCACCAACCTCGCGGACGATCTGACGCTGGTCGACCGCATGGGGGACGCGATCCGCGGTGAGCTCCAGCGCCGGCAGGAGCTGCTGCGCTCGGCCGGTAACTACGCCAACATCCACGACTACGAGAAGGCGCGGGCGGCGGGTGCGGCGCTGGAGCCGCTGGCCTCGCTGGTCCTGGTCATCGACGAGTTCTCCGAACTCCTCACCGCCAAGCCCGACTTCATCGACATGTTCATCCAGATCGGCCGGATCGGGCGTTCGCTGGGTGTGCATCTGCTGCTGGCCTCGCAGCGTCTGGAGGAGGGCAAGCTGCGCGGTCTGGACACCTATCTCTCGTACCGGATCGGGCTGCGGACCTTCTCCGCCGCCGAGTCGCGCACGGCGCTCGGTGTGCCGGACGCGTATCACCTCCCGTCGGTGCCCGGTTCCGGCTATCTGAAGTTCGGTACGGACGAGATGACCCGGTTCAAGGCGGCCTATGTGTCGGGGACGTACCGCACGGGCGGCCCGGATCTGTCGGTGGGGGCGCTGCCGATCGAGCGGCGGCCCGCGCTGTTCAGCGCCCTTGAGGTGCCGGTGGTGTACGCGGCGCCCGACCCTGCGCATCTGGTGGCCGCACGCGCCGGCGCGGACGACGACGCGCTCGCCGACACGGTGCTCGATGTGATCGTGCGCCGACTGGAGGGGCAGGGGGTGCCCGCCCATCAGGTGTGGCTGCCGCCGCTGGACCGGGCGCCGACGCTGGACCAGCTGCTGCCGGGGCTGGCGCCGACCGCCGAGCGGGGGTTCACGGCGACGGAATACACCCGTCCGGGCGGGCTGACCGTGCCGCTCGGGCTGATCGACAAGCCCTTCGAGCAGCGACGCGAGGTGCTGTACCGGGACTTCTCGGGCGCGGCGGGCCACATGATGGTCGTCGGCGGTCCGCAGTCCGGCAAGTCGACGCTGGTGCGTACGCTCATCTCGTCGTTCGCGCTCACCCACACCCCGCACGAAGTGCAGTTCTACGGGCTGGACTTCGGTGGTGGCGGTCTGGTCTCGCTGGCGGATCTGCCGCATGTCGGGGGGATGGCCTCGCGGCTGGACCCGGAGCGGGTGCGGCGTACGGTCGCCGAGGTCGCGGGCGTGCTGAACCGGCGCGAGGAGTTCTTCCGCGCCCACTCCATCGATTCCATCGCCACCTACCGGCGCAGGCGAGCCCTGGGCGAACTGCCCGGCGAGCCCTGGGGCGATGTGTTCCTGGTGGTGGACGGCTGGGGCGGTTTCCGGTCCGAGTACGAGATGCTGGAGCAGGTCGTCACCGACATCGCCGCGCGCGGGCTCGGCTACGGCATCCATGTCGTGCTCACGGCCGCCCGTTACATGGAGGTGCGGGCCGCGCTGAAGGACCAGATCCTGGGCCGTCTCGAGCTGCGGCTCGGTGACGTCATGGACTCCGAGTTCGACCGGAAGGTCGCGGCCAATGTGCCGGCCGGTGTCCCGGGACGGGGTCAGGTGGCGCAGAAGCTGCACTTCATGGGCGCGCTGCCGCGTATCGACGGTTCCAGCAGCGCCGCGGATCTCTCCGACGGCACGGCGGCGTTCGTCGGGACGGTGAAGGCGAACTGGGCGGGTCCCGTCGCGCCGCCCGTGCGGCTGCTGCCGCGCAAGCTGCCGGCCGATCAGCTGCCGAAGGGCTTCGAGTTCCCGCAGCGGGGCATCGCGATCGGCATCGACGAGACCGATCTGGAGCCGGTGTTCGTCGACTTCGAGACCGATCCGTTCTTCCTGGTCTTCGGTGAGAGCGAGTCGGGCAAGACCAATCTGCTGCGGCTGATCGCGCAGCAGATCTCGGAGCGGTACTCCCCCGACGAGGCGAAGCTCGTCGTCGGGGACTACCGGCGGGGGCTGCTGGGCGCCCTGCCGGAGAGCCATCTGCTGGAGTACGCGCCGATGGCGAGCTCGATGCAGATGCACATGGAGGCGCTGGCGGGCGTCTTCGCGCGCCGGCAGCCGCCGACCGATGTCACTCCGCAGCAGCTGCGCGACCGCAGTTGGTGGACCGGGCCGCAGATCTTCATCGTCGTCGACGACTACGACCTGGTGGCGACGAACGCGGGCAATCCGCTGGCGCCGCTGGCGGAGTACCTGCCGTTCGCCCGGGACACCGGGGTCCGCTTCGTCATCGCGCGGAACTCCGCGGGGGCCTCACGGTCGATGTACGAGGCGTTCATGCAGCGCATCAAGGAGCTGGGCGCGCAGGGGGTCGTCCTTTCCGGCGACCCGGGCGAGGGCGATCTGATCGGTACGGTGCGCGGGCACGCGATGCCGCCGGGGCGCGGGTACTTCGCCTCGCGGCGCCGGGGGAACCCGCTGGTGCAGATCGGGCGGCTGCCGGAGCAGCGCTGATCCGGTGCGGTAGCACATGAGCGGCTGCCCGTACACCCGGACGGTGGGCGGCAGATAGTCTGCTGAAGGATCCGAGAAGCGTTCCACCGCAGGAGAAGGAAGGTGCCCGATGGGTACTCAGCAGGAGAAGGACGAGCTGTACGCACTCGACATCTCGGGGGTGGAGTGGCTGAGTGCGCCCGGCACCGAGGAGGCCGAGGAGCGCGTCGAGATCGCCCATCTGCCGGGCGGCGCGGTGGCGATGCGGTCCTCGCTGGATCCCGGGACGGTGCTGCGGTACACCGAGGCCGAGTGGCGGGCCTTCGTCCTGGGCGCGCGGGACGGCGAGTTCGACCTGAAGTAGACGGTGCACATGAGGAGGAGGGGCACGCTCGGGCGAGCGTGCCCCTCCTTGCCGTATGCGTGACCGCGGTCAGTACGCCTCGGTGAAGGCGAGCGAGGCCTTGTGGTCGGTGGCGCGGTAGCTGTCCTTGCCGTTCTCGACGATCCTCGCGACCTGCTCCAGACGGTCCTTCATGTGTTCCGCCCGGCCCTTGTACTTGCCCTGCAGGCTCACGTACTTGCCGTGGGCCTCACCGTCCCAGGTGTCGGTGACGACCTTGACCGCGGCGTCCATCTCTTCGAGGTCCTTGACGATGTTCCTGGACACCGCGCGAATGCGGTTGGCCATCTCCTGGACGGTCTCGTACTTGACCTTGGTGTTCGGGTCGTGCCCCATGTGTCTTCTCCTCGGTGCTCGGCTGTACGGAAGGGGTGGTGCGGCGCCGGTCAGAGGTTGTTCAGTCCGGAGGTGTTGGCGGGCGGCGCCGACTCCTTGACCGCGTTGAAGGCCGCACGGACCTCCTCGTCGTTGGCGTTGCTGAGGTTCTTGGTGCCTTCCACCGCGTTGAGCAGGACATCGAGGAGCCGACGGATCTGGTCGTGGTCCTCGTTGATCATCACCTGCGCGGACTTGAACCCCGAGGCGCCGGCGCCCGTCCATCCGGCGCCGACCGTCTCCAGGATGTCGGCCAGTTCCCTGGCCTGACGGGACACCGCGCGGCCCGTCTCGATGATCTTGTTCTTCGCCTGGACGATCGGATCGTCGGCAAGTGCGAAACCGCCTGAGGGGCTGGTCATCCGCAAGTCCTATCTCTCGGTTGCCTGGCCTGTCCGTCCGTCACGGTCAGGACCCTTCCGTTCCCATGTGCTCCGGCAAAGGAATGGGGAAGGTCCGGGCCTGAAAAGTGCCATCTCGGCACTCCCATGGCTCGAATTCGGCGTAGGCCACTTCTCGTTCCCCCGTCACACACGTGAAGTCTGTTACCACCCTAGCCACTTCGTGGTCAGTCCCCAACCGCTCTTCACCAGTGGCCGGCCACATTGCCGGGCGGCCGTGTCATCGCGCGACGCGCCTTCGGCGGGCGTCCCGGACCACCGTCGCGGCCCCGGCGATCACCCCGACCATGACAGCTGCGGCTGCCAGCGCGTAGGTGGCGTACCGCTCGCTGCGCTCCTGCGGTGTCTCCGACAGGGAGAGGTGCGCGGGCTCGGGGGCGGGTGCCTTCGGCGGTGCCGGGTCCGGATGCGGGGCGTTCTGCGGGAGCTCGTCCCCGGACAGGGCGCGGACCGGGTCGACGACGCCCCAGCCGACGTAGTTGTCATGACCGGTGACGGAGCGTTCGGCGGTCTGCTCGATCCGGGCGACGATCTGGGCCGCCGTCCACTTCGGGTACTTGGCGCGCATCAGGGCGGCGACTCCGGCAACGTAGGGGGCGGAGAAGCTGGTGCCATTGTCGGTGCACTGGCCGTAGCCGGGGACGGTGGAGACGATGTCGACGCCCGGGGCGGCGACCCCCACGAAATCACCGGCCTGGGAGAACGGGGCGCGCTCGTTGTTGCGGTCGGACGAGGCGACGGCGAGGACTCCGTCGAAGGCGGCGGGGTAGGTGCGTTTCAGCCTGCCGTCCATGCCGTCGTTGCCCGCGGAGGCGACCACGACGATGTTCTTCGCGAGCGCCCTGGCCACCGCCCGGCCCAGCGTGGATGTCTCCTCCAGGGCTTTGGTCGTGTCCTGGGAGATGTTGATGACCTGGGCGCCCTTGGCGATCGCGTGGTCGATCGCGGTGGCCATGGTGGTGTCCTTGCCGCTGTTCTTCTCGTCGTTCTGGCGGATCGGGATGATCGTGGCCTCGGGGGCCAGTCCGACGAATCCGGTGCCCTCGTGGGGGCGGGCGGCGATGATCCCGGCGACCTTGGTTCCGTGGCCGACCTCGTCGACGGTGCCGTCGCTCTTGCCGCCCTTGAGGTAGTCGGCGCCCGCCGATGCGTCGACGGCCGTCCTCAGCTGCGGGTTGTCGTTGTCGACGCCGGTGTCGATGACGGCGACGCGTACGCCCTTGCCCTTGGTGTCCTGCCAGAGCTCGTCCAGCAGGACGCGTTGCAGCGGCCAGGGGCGGCCCTCGTACTGCCGCTTCATCGGGAAGGTGCATTCGCCGCCGCCGTCCAGGCCCACGTCGCCGGGTTCCCGGTCGCCTTCGGCGGCGTACGCGGCCCCCGGTGCCGCCAGTGCGGCAAGTGCGACGGCGGCCGTCACCGCGCCGGCTGTCCTGCGGTACCCCATCTGTGTCCCTCCCCCGGGCCGTACGCCGCCCGCCGTGTTCCGCGATGTCATGAACCCTGGGGCTGGCGGGCGCTGTTGGTGTCCAGCCTGGGGCCCTTGGACAGGAAGTCGGACCATTCGATCGGTACGAGGGCGGGCATCACCTTCTCGTATCCGAGCCTGCTCTGCGCCTGGCTGGGCTCGGGGCGGCCGTCCGACTGCTTCTGCTGGTCGCCGGTGCCGATGTCGGAGCGCCTGGTGTCGCTGTCGCCGTTCGCCTGGACCGCGTAGCGCAGTCCGGTGTCGGTCACCAGGAAGAGTGATCCGTCGGGCCTGGTCTGCCGGCCCCGGACCTGGGTGTAGAGCAGGCCGCTGCCGGGGGTGACATAGGTGCTGGTCCCGCCGGCGGCGACGGAGGCGGGATACGCGGTGCCCGCCCAGGTGCTCAGGGTGGTCCGGCCCGTGCCGTCGACCTTGCGCAGCACGCTGCAGACGGTATCGCGGCCGCTGCTGCCGCCCTCGGCGGAGTTGACCTGCTTGGTCCGGTGGGCCGGCCAGTGCGCGGCCTGGCCGGCGAAGGCCGCGGTGTCGGGCACGAAGTCCTGGAGGCCGACGGCGCGTGCCTCGCCCTCCAGGTTCAGCTCGGCCGTCTGCGGTGAGCTGATCAGCAGCCAGGCGGTGAACTCCGAGACGCGCTGGACCTTTCCTTCGAGCACCACGTAGTAACTGGTGCCCTCGCCGGTCCTGGTCCGCAGGACCGTGCCGACTTTGTTCTCCTCGGCGGAGAGCTGCCCCGCGACGTGTGCCGGGTCGCCGACCTTGCCGGGGATCACCGGGAAGACGATCGGGCTGCCGTCGTGCAGGGTGGCCAGCCAGTCATCGGTGACGGACTGCGGCTGCATGCTCCCGACCAGGGCGTTGGTCAGATGGCCGCTGTCGGCGGCGGTCTCGGCGATGCGGTACTTGGTGCCCTTCGCGTCGACGAGGTAGCGGGCCCGGTCCTGGCCCTGGACATAGAGCACCTGGCCGCCGCCGAGCTTCTCTTTGCCTTCGGTCAGCTTGTTGTCGCGTGCGCCGAAGACGAAGGCCGCCTTCTGCACGGTGTTGCCCTTGCCGCCGGGCTGTACACAGACGGCCCACCGCTTCGCCGTCCCGGCGTCCTCGGCCTCGGGCAGCCGGTCGGGGGCGTACGGAATGCCGAGGATCGGCCCGCGCGGGGGCTTGCCCGCGTCCAGGACGTCGTCCGCGACCTGGACGACGTCGTACTCGGCCGGGTTGAGCAGCAGCCGCGCCGAGGCGAGGTTGAGCACGGGGTGCAGCAGGGTCTTCTTCTTCTTGCCCTTGCCGGTGGTGAGCACGACGTAGCGGGTGGTGGACTTCTTGCCGACGATCACCTTGGTGGCGGGCTCGTCCCAGTCCTTGGGTGCGGTGGGCTTGAACATGCCGACGGCACCGAAGCCCGCGAGAATCAGGGCCCCGACGACCATGCTCGGCAGGACCGCGCGCAACGGGCGCGGAGCACCCTCCTCGGTGCCGTTGGACGAGGGTTGAAGGAATGCCGCCACCGTGCGTTTCTTCGCGAAGGTGTATGCGTTGAGCTCATCCCGCCGTGATGCCATGAGTCGCTTCGTCTCCCCGTGTCTCCCCGCGCGGCACCGGGTGCGTTCGCGTCGCACCGCCGCCGGGCCGGGCCGCGATGCCGGACCTCGGTGCCGGACCGGCCCCCTACTATGCCTGCTGACCGCGGGCGGTGGTGGGGCGGGTAGGGTGATCCGGCCGCCAGGCCCTGTCGTCGAACTGCCGTCGTCGCCCGGAGGGCAGCCGCGCGGCGTGCGTTGCGTGCGATCGCAAGGCGCCGGAATGGTCTTGCAGCAGAGCTACTTGGCCATTTCGGCAACGCCGCGAGCGTGCGTGCCGCACGCCGCGCGGCAGACGGCAGTTCGGCAACAGGGCCGAGGGCCCCGAGCGGGTCGGGCGGCGTACGGGTGGAGTTGGGGACCGATGAACGGGGGGAACGCCGCGATGACGGCTTCCGCGACACGGGCACGTCCGGCCGGAAACACAACAGGCCCCGCAGCTCCCGGAGCCGGTGGTCCACCCGCTCCGCACGAGCCCGCGCGGCGTTCCCTCGGACCGGCCTCCGGCCGCGCCAACGGGCGGGTCGGGAAGCTCGGTTCATTCCGATTGCAACAACTCGTACTGCTGGAGATCGCGGCCGCGCTGCTGCTCGCGGCGTGGGTGGTCGAACCCCTGCTGCTGGCACCGGCCGTCGTGATCGCCGCACTGCTGGTGCTGCTGGCCGTGGTACGCAGACACCGCCGCTCGCTGCCGGAGTTGCTGGGCACCGTCGTCTCGCTGCGCGCGCGTTCCCGCAGGGCCGCCGCGCTGGAGCTGCCCGCGGGCACGGAGCCGGGGATCGCGCCCGCCGTCGAGTGCGATCCGGCGCTGCGTACATACTCGTTCAGCGACCGTGACCGGCGGCCGGTCGGCATGATCGGTGACGGTACGTTCGTCACGGCCGTCCTCCAGGTGGAGTCGGACGGCTCGGCGCTCAGGCCGGACCGGTCCGCGCGGCCGCTGCCCCTGGCGCTCGTCCGGGATGTGCTCGAAGTCGACGGGATCCGGCTGGAGTCGGCGCAGATCGTGCAGCACACCCAGCCCGCGCCCGCCCCGCATCTTCCCCAGCAGTCCGTCGCCGCACGCAACTACGTGCCGCTGCAGGCCCAGACGGGTTCGCCCGCCGTACGGATCACCTGGATCGCGCTCAAGCTGGACCCGGAACTGTGCCCGGAGGCCGTGCAGGCGCGCGGCGGTGGCATCACGGGGGCGCAGAAGTGCGTGGTACGTGCGGCCGACCAGCTCTCCAGCCGGCTGACCGGGGCCGGTTTCCGCGCGACGGTGCTGACCGAGCAGGAGCTGACGTCCGCGATCGCGACCTCGGTCTGCGCCAGCGCACCGGCCATGACACAGGCCGGTCTGAGCGGGACGCCGGCACGCCGTACCGAGGAGACGGCGCGGACCTGGCGCTGCGACGACCGGTGGCACACCACCTACTGGGTGGCCCGCTGGCCGCAGTTCGGCGCCGGTGGTGCCGCGATGCCGCAGCTCGTGGCCCTGCTCACCTCGCTCCCGGCGCTCGCCACGACCTTCAGCCTCACGCTGGGGCACGGCGAGCGGCAGGGCGTCTCGATCACCGGGCACATCCGGATCACCGGGCGCAGCGACGAGGAACTGATCGACGCCCGCCACGAGTTGGAGCGCACCGCGCGTGGGGTCAGGACCTCGCTGGTGCGGCTCGACCGCGAGCAGCTGCCCGGCGTGCTCGCCACACTGCCGCTCGGGGGTACCCGCTGATGTCCGCACCCACGAACGCAGGGAGCCGGTTCGGCTTCGGGTTGATCGGTCCGCGACGGGCACGGCAGTCGGTCTCGCTCGACCAGCTGGCGTCGCTGGCCCTGCCGGTCGGCGACGACGGCGTGGTGATCGGCGTGGACGCCCACGGCCGCCCCGCCGTGCTGGGGGTCAACCGGCCGACTCCGTACGAGGTCACGCTGATCGGCGGGGTGTGGACGGCACAGGTGCTCGCGCTGCGGGCCGCCGCCACCGGTGCGCGGATCGTCGTGGAGACCGGCCGGGCCCAGACCTGGACGGCCCTCGCGCACGTGGCGGGCGGCGGTCAGCCGTGCATCACGCTGCACGATGTCGGGCGGGTGCCGCCGCAGGGGCCGTCGGCCGGTTCGCCGGTGGTCGTGGTGCGGGACTGCGGCATGCGCCCACCGCGCGGGCGGGTGGTGTCCGGGCCGTGGCAGTCGGTGCTGACGCTGCTGCCGTATCTCAGCCCGGTGGCACCGAGGCTGATCGAGAAGTCGGCCCTGGTCGGCATTCAGCGGGTATCCCCTGACGAAGCGGCACAGATCGGCCGCATACTGCACCTTCCGGCCGCCGAGATCCAGGCGCTGTCCACACTGGCGGACGGGGTCACGCTCTGGTGCGCGGGGCGCGACCGGCAGTTCGTGATGACCCAGGCGACCGATGCCGAGACCGGACTCCTGGGCGGCGCGCGCAGGATGGACTGACGGGCGCGGCCCTAGTAGTACTTCGTTAGGTTGATTTGATCTCGGTGGTTGCGGTGGCGCATGCTGCGGCCTGTGGATCTTGGTGAGGTGGAGCGGCTCCGT
>NZ_JBSFET010000090.1:0-23608 GCF_053594575.1 Streptomyces sp. NPDC001880 | reverse complement strand
GCTGATCGCGTTGACCAGGTCGAGCTTGCGGACGGTGCCGTCGACGAGGGTGGCCTTGCCGGCCTCCATCGGGCCGCCGGAGACGAAGACCGTCGCTGGAGCCCCTGCGCAAGCGCGAGGAGACGGTCCTCCGGCCCCGGCTCGGTCACCCGGTGTCTTCGTGCCCCCGCCTGAGCGCGGCCACGACCGCGCCCGGATCATCCGCATGGAACCGGACCGCCCGCGCCTGCCCCCGCTTCCCCAGCGGCCGCACGAACTCCACCGGAGCGGCCAACTCCACACTCACGGTGGTCTGCCCGCCGACGACGAGATCGAGCACCCCGTCCGCCCCCGCCCGCACCGGACCGCCCTCGGGGAACCGCCGCTCGACCCGCGCCCCGGCAACGGCATCGGCGGGGATCCGCAGATCGAACAGCCCGCCGTAGCGGAGCCGCAGCGCCCCGTCGGCGTCCACCACGTGCGGCCGGGTCACGCACGAGGCATGCAGCGCCAGGACGAACACCACCCCGTACACGTCCAGCACCAGCAGAATCCCGTGCACGAGGGGCCAAGGGATCAGAAGCGCCAGCATCACCGTCTCGACCACGGAGACGAAGAGCAGGCCGTACATCATCGCGGTCTGCGGGCCCGTGTACGCGACGGCGACCGCACCCCCGGGAACACCGTGCCGCCGTCCCCGCAGCCACAGCCCGAGACTGTGCAGGGCGCGCACCTCGTGTGCGGCGAGCCGGCGCGCCGGCTCCGGTACGACCGTACGCAGCGCCGCCGCCAGCGCCTCCCGCCACCCGAGCCCGGCACGGCGTCCCGCACGCAGGAGCCGCCCCAGGACCACGGCCTCGAACCCGAGCATCGCCACCACCAGCACCCTGGCCCCGAGCAGCACCACCGCCGGCACCCGGACCCCGGCCGACAGACAGCCCACCAGAACCGACTCGGCCACCAACGCGCCCCCCACGGCCCATCGCGCGACCCGGACACTCATCCCGTACCCCCTTCGTCGCCGGCCCCCGCCACGCGCTCGGCCAGACCGGCCATCACCAGGCGCACCACCTCGGCCTGGGCGGGCGCCCAGTCGTCGAGCAGCGCCTCCCCGAACCCCGGAACGACCGGCCCGCCCGACGGGATGGCCGCCAGCACCTCGTCCGGCACAGCGGCCACGAGGTCGGCCGCGAGCGGCGTGATGCGCGGGTCGTCCACCGGCGCCCCGGCCAGCGCGTCCAGCCGCTCGTACAGGACGGGTACGGCCGGGTCATCGGCCAGCCCCATCAGCGCGGCCCGGACCTCACCGCCCATGCCCGCCGCATCCAGCAGCGTCAGGTGCTCACGGTCCCTGTCGGCCGAGGGCGAACCGGTGGCCGGCCCCGTGCCCAGCAGCTCGGCGAGCGCGGGCGGCACGGGTTCCTCGTCGGAGACCGGCGCTTCCAGCAACGCGGCCAGCCGACGCCGCCGCTCCCTGATCCCGGCCTCCTGCCGGGCCAGATCCGCATCCAACTCGGCCAGCACCTGCATGAGTTCACGCCCCGCCGTGTCCCCGAGAACGTCCCGCACCTCGTCCAGCCCGAGCCCCAGCTCGGTGAGCCGCCGGATCCGGGCCAGCACCACGGCGTCCCGCACGCCGTACGAGCGGTAGCCATTGGCCCGGCGCTCGGGCTCGGGAAGCAGACCGATGTGGTGGTAGTGCCGGATGGCCCGCGAGGTGACCCCGACGAGCGCGGCGATCTCTCCGATACGCATGGAGCCAGTAGAAACCTTGACGCTGCGGCAAGGTCAAGCACTCACCGCACCCCTCGGTATCCGTGAACTCCGCCCCCGCCTGTGCCACGATCGAGGGGCGTAATCCCATCTCATGGACGGCGGGTCCACCGATGCCCCAATCCGGCGAGCGACCGAGGAAGGGGCGTGACATGACTGCCATGCCGCACGAACCGCTCACGCAGGCGGACGTCCTGCTGGAGGGCTTCCTGGCGCTGGACACGCCGGAGGGCTTCCGGGCCGAGCTGATCGAGGGGGAGATCGTCGTGACGCCGCCGCCGGACGGGGACCACGAGGACTACATCAGTCTGATCATGAAGCAGGTGATCAGACTGGCCCGGACCGATATGGACTTTTCCGGGAACAAGGGACTGAAGCTGACGAGCGGCGGACGCTGTCCCAAGAACCACGTCATTCCCGACGGCACCTTCGCCCCCACCGAACTGCGCTCGTACCGGGGAGCGGACCCCTGGATGCCGTGCGAGGGGGTGGCCCTCGTCATCGAGGTCACCTCGACCAAGCCCCAGGCGGACCGTACGGACAAGCGCCACTGCTACGCCCGCGGACCGATCCCGCTCCACCTCCTGGTGGACCGCGAACAGTCCTCGGTGACGCTGTTCAGCGACCCGGAGGGCGACGACTACCGTCAGCACTGCACGGTCCCGTTCGGCAAGCGGCTCACCATGCCGGCGCCGTTCGCCTTCGACCTGGAGACCGGGAAACTCATCTGAGCCCTCTCCCGATCAGCGGCCCTCGGCGGACGGGTAGCATGGTCGGCACGGCAGACGAGCCGGGCGGACGGCCGCGTGGGGATCCTCGGATCTCCCCGAGGAACGTCCGGGCTCCACAGGGCAGGGTGATGGCTAACGGCCACCCGGGGTGACCCGCGGGACAGTGCCACAGAAAACAGACCGCCGGGGACCTCGGTCCTCGGTAAGGGTGAAACGGTGGTGTAAGAGACCACCAGCGCCTGAGGTGACTCAGGCGGCTAGGTAAACCCCACCCGGAGCAAGGTCAAGAGGGGCCGCCGCAAGACGGCCCTGCGCGAATGATCGAGGGCTGCCCGCCCGAGTTCGCGGGTAGACCGCACGAGACCGGCAGCAATGCCGGTCCTAGATGGATGGCCGTCTCCCCGGCCGCCGCGAGGCGACCGGGTGACAGAACCCGGCGTACAGCCCGACTCGTCTGCCCCCTTCACCGGGGGCTTTCTCACCTGAGCGAACACGGTGATTGCTGACCGCACTGTAGGTGAAGATCGATGACGAAGTCGTGGGTACCCGATGGCTGGGTCGGCCGCCGCGGCTCACGTCCTGTGGCCCGAGGGCGCGAGTCGCCAGATCGCCATAGGCGAGCCGCCTCCACACCGATCTCGGTCTGCTCATGGCCGTACTCAGGGCAGCTGAATTGCGCCCGTCAGCAGGCTCTCACCGGGTTCGGCCCGGGCCGAGTTCGTCGATCAGCGGACGGGCCTGCCCGCTTCGCGGGCGACGGCGATCACCCGGTGGAACAGGGAGGAGATTCAGGTGTTGGTTTCCTGGTGGTCGGGTTGCTTCGGGGCCTCCAGGTATTCAGGGCATTCGGGGTTATGACAGGGGCCGGGCTGCCACACGGGCACGAAGATTCCGAGACTCTTGTGCCGTCTCTTCACAGCCGCGGTCACGGGCTGCTTGCAGACCGGGCAGACAAGCGCCCCCTGGGGACCGGTCTCATGCTCGGTTTTAATCACCTTTTAACAGTAAACGTGATGGCCGCAGAAGGAGAACAGGAGACGGGCACGCGCACGCATCCTCCGGCTTTCGACGGCATCCCGCCGGTACGCGAGCACACCCGCGTACCGGCAACTCGGCAGGCCCGACCGGCCCGCGGTCACCGGGCGCGGTCCGCGATCACCGCACCCGGACGCGCACCGTGTGCGTGGCGCCCCGGCTGCTGCTCAGGTCGCCGCAGGTCACGGTCACCGACGAGCCGGTCCGGTTCGGGGTCGAGATGGACCAGGTCCGGCCAGAGGAAGCCGCGCGCGGGGGGCCGTCGTGGAGAGGTAACCGGTTGCCCGGGTGCCGAGGGCGGCGAGCTTGGACTTGAAGGGCTCGGGGCGGTCCGCGGTGAGGCACTATTTCGTTCAGTCGACCCGCGGGAAGGTTCTGCATGTCCGATCGAACCGATGGAAGCCCCGGCGCCCTGCTGGCGGTGAGTGACCTTCATGTGGGGATGTCGGACAACCGTCCCCTCATCGAGTCCCTGCGGCCCGGATCGGACGAGGACTGGCTGATCGTCGCCGGTGATGTCGCGGAGCGGATGGCGGACGTGGAGTGGGCGCTGCGGCTGCTCGCGGGCCGCTTCAGCCGGGTGGTCTGGGCCCCGGGGAACCACGAGTTGTGGACGCCCGAGCGCGATCCGGTCCGGCTGCGGGGCCAGGAGCGGTACGAGCACCTGGTCGAGTTGTGCCGGAGCCTGGGGGTGAGCACTCCGGAGGACCCGTATCCCGTGTGGGCCGGACCGGGCGGGCCGGTGGCCGTGGCGCCCGTGTTCGTGCTGTACGACTACAGCTTCCGGGCGCCGGGCACGACGACCAAGGAGGAATCCCTGGCGTACGCGCGCCGGACGGGCGTGTTGTGCACCGACGAGTTCCTGCTGCACCCCGACCCGTACCCGAGCCGCGACGCCTGGTGCCGGGCGCGGGTGGCGGAGACCGAACGGCGCCTGGCGGCACACGATCCGCAGATCCCGCTGGTCGTCGCCGGCCACTGGCCGCTGGTGCGCGAACCGATGGACATCCTGTGGTACCCCGAGTTCGCACAGTGGTGCGGTACGCGGCTCACCGCCGACTGGCACCGGCGCTTCAACGTGGCGGCCGTGGTCTACGGACATCTGCACATTCCCCGTACGACCTGGTACGACGGAGTGCGCTTCGAGGAGGTCTCCATCGGTTACCCGAGGGAGTGGCGCAAGCGCGGCCACCCCAGGGGCCTGCTGCGGCAGATCCTTCCCTATGACGGCGAGGGCGACGAGGGGGGCGACGGTGCAGCCCGGGAGGGGCCCGTCAGCGGTGGCCCAGCACGTTGACGACGCGTCCGTTCGGGTCGCGGACGAAGAAGCGGCGTACGCCCCACTCCTCGTCGCGCAACGGGTACACGATCTCCGCGCCGCTCTCCCGCATGGCCGTGTGGGCCGCGTCCACGTCCTCGACCTCGATGCTCAGGTCCGGTGCGACCGGGGCGGTCGCGTCGGCCCCCATGACGCTGAGCTGGACCGAGGGGTGGGAGGCGGAGGCGAGCGTCCTGATCCAGCCGTGGTTCATGACCTCCTCCAGGCCCAGCAGGCCGTAGAACTCCGCGCTCCGCTCCATCCCTTCGGCGGCGGGGCCACCCGCGGTCCGGATGTTGGGGACGATTCTGCGGACGGACATCGGCAACTCCTGTCGTGGGACTGACTCCGTGCCACCCCTCGTCGCCGGACCCGGCGCGGGTCAGATGACCGGCGGCCGTCCCAGTTTGGTCATCCGCCACACCGTGCGCCAGCGCATCGGCTGCCTTCGCCCGCACGGGGTACGGACGCCCTCGGCGAAGCCGCCGGCCCAGGCGCGCAGACCCGTCGCCGAGCGGGTGCGGGCCACGGTGAGCAGGGTCCAGGTGCCCAGGTAGGCCGGGACCAGGGGGAGGGGCAGGTTCCGGCGGGCCAGCCAGACCCGGTTGCGGGCCGTCATCCGGTAGTAGACGGAGTGCCTGGCCGGGGAGGTCTTGGGGTGCTGGAGCAGCAGATCCGGCTCGTACAGGATCTTCCAGCCGGCGTCGAGCGCCCGCCAGGACAGGTCCGTCTCCTCGTGCGTGAAGAAGAACTCCGCGGGCCAGGGGCCCGTCTGGGCGAGCATCTTCATGGAGAAGGCGTGGCCGCCGCCCAGGAACGCGGTGACCGGCCCGCGCCGCATCGGGTCGCCGGCGCGCAGCCGCGGTACGTGACGGCGCTGGGTCTCGCCGTGCTCGTCGGCGATCCGGAAGCCGATGATGCCGAGCTGCGGGTCGGCGGCGAACAGCTCCCGGACCTTGCGGAACACCCCGTCGTCGACCAGGAGTCCGTCGTCGTCGAGCTCGATGACGACATCCACGTCGCCGAACTCCGCCAGCTTGGCGAGGGCGACGTTGCGGCCCCCGGGGCAGCCCAGGTTCTCCGGCAGCTCGATCGTCGTCACACCGCCGGGCAGATCGGACAGGCCGGGAAACGCGGAGAAGTCCGGGAGGGGCGATCCGTTGCCCACGACGACGAGGCGGGCCGGGCGGACGTCCTGCCCGGCCACCGAGGCCAGCAGGGCCTCGACCTCCTGCGGGCGATCGCCCATGGTGACGATGGAAACGGCGATGCGCGGTTCGGACACGGTCGGCACTCCTGGTCTCGCTGCGGTGCCCGTGATCGTAGCCCCAAGCGATGGTCGCCCGTTGTTCAGCCACCCGTTGCCGCCCCGCCATGCCCCGTGGTCCTCGTCCGGGGCGCGGTGCCGGGGGCCTGCGGGGGCGGGGCGAGCGGCTCGCGCGGGCGTGCCGCCAGGCGCCGTACATGCCGGTCGAAGACGGCCGCCGCGTCGGGGGTGAGGGTGCGCAGCGCGACCATCGCCGTCACGATGACGTCGCAGAGCTCGACCTCCACGTCCTGCCAGGAATGGGTGGCGCCCTTGCGCGGGTTCTGGCCGGTCGCCCCGATGACGGCCTGGGCGACCTCGCCCACCTCCTCCGACAGCTTCAGCATCCGCAGCAGCAGATCCTGCTCGGGCGGGATGCCGGTCTCCGCGTCGAGCCAGCCGTGCAGCTCGTCGATCGTCCTCCAGGTGCCGTGGTCCCGGTCCTCATGGCCGTGGGTGCTCTGCTGGTCCATGGTGCTCACCCTGCCAGGGCCTGTCAGCCCCGATGCGGATTCCGGTCCCGCTCACCCCCACCCGGGCGTCGCCCGCCCGCAGTTCGAGCGCCCGCGCCGGGGCGCTCGCCGGAATGTCCGGCGGGCCGCGCACCGTCAGCCGCGCCCCACGTACGGCATCGCCGTCGCAAGGACCGTCGCGAACTGCATGTTCGCCTCCAGCGGCAGCTCCGCCATGTGGAGCACCGTCCGGGCCACGTCCGCCGTCGCCATCACCGGCTCGACCGCGAGTTCGCCGTTGGCCTGGAGGATGCCGGTCCGCATCTGCTCGGTCATGCCCGTGGCCGCGTTGCCGATGTCGATCTGCCCGCAGGCGATCCGGTACGGGCGTCCGTCCAGCGAGAGGGACTTCGTCAGCCCCGTCATCGCGTGCTTGGCCGTGGTGTATGCGACCGAGTGGGGGCGCGGTGCGTGGGCGGAGATCGAGCCGTTGTTGATGATCCGGCCGCCCTGCGGGTCCTGGTCCTTCATCAGCCGGTACGCCGCCTGCGCGCACAGAAACGCGCCCGTCACGTTCACGTCCACCACCGAGCGCCAGTCCGCCACCGAGAGGTCCTCCACCGGGACCGAACGCGGGCCGGACGTACCGGCGTTGTTGAAGAGCAGATCGAGGCGGCCGAAGCACTCCCGTACCGAGGAGAACAGCGCGGTCACGTCGTCGGGGCGGGACACATCGGCGGGGACGGTGATCACCCGGGCGTGCTCCCCGGCCAGCGCGGCGGTCTCGGCGAGGGGTTCCGGCCGCCGGCCCGCGAGCGCCACCGACCAGCCGGCGCCGGTCAGGGCGAGCGCCACCGCGCGGCCGATTCCGGAGCCCGCGCCCGTCACGACCGCCGTCCGCGCAGCAGAATTCAACGGTTTGTTGCTCATGGGGCCGCAGCGTACGCCCTTCCCTCCCGGGGGGCGCGTGAGGCGACACGGGGTCAAGACGGCGTGTGAGGCGGCGCGTTCGAGCTCCGGTCGGCCGTCGAAGATGATCGATGCCCCGTTGTGGATGCGTGCTTTGTCCCCGCGGATCCATTGCTGCCGCATTCCTCACCCGCGCGACGTCCCAGCGACGCGAACACGACAGCCGCTCGATGTGCTGAGCCGGTGAACTGCCCGCGTACATCACCAGCCAGGGGAGGGCCAGATGACAGTCTCATCGCACCAGCAGGAGATGCGCGACGCCGCCAAGTAGGTCGGGCGCCGCCGTTTCCTCACCGTCACCGGCGCCGCCGCCGCGCTCGCCTTCTCGGTCAACCTGCCCGCCGCGGGTACCGCGAGCGCCGCCGAGCTGGACGTCAGGAAGATCGGCGACGACCCGTTCACCCTCGGCGTCGCCTCGGGCGACCCGCTTCCCGACTCGGTCCTGCTGTGGACGAGACTCGCACCGCGCCCCTACGAGCCCGGCAGCGGACTGCCCCGGGCCCGGGTGCAGGTGCGCTGGGAACTCGCCCGCGACGAGCGCTTCTCCCGTGTCGTACGGCGTGGATCGGCCACCGCCCACCCCGAGTTCGACCACAGCGTCCACGTCGAGGTCAAGGGCCTCGAAGCCGACCGGGTCCTCTACTACCGCTTCCGCACCGGAACGTGGACCAGCCCCGTCGGCCGGACCCGCACCGCGCCCGCCCGCGGTGCCCGCAACAGCTCGCTGAGCCTGGCCGCCGTCTCCTGCCAGGCCTACCGCGACGGCTACTTCACCGCGTACAAGCACCTCGCCCAGGAGGACGTCGACGTGGTCTTCCACCTCGGTGACTACCTCTACGAGTACGCCGTCGACGCGACCGGCGGAGCCCGCAAGTACACCGACCGCACGCTCCCGGCCCACTTCGACAAGGAGACGGTCACGCTGGAGGACTACCGGCTGCGGTACGGCCTCTTCAAGTCCGACCCAGATCTGCGCGCCGCCCACGCCGCGCATCCCTTCGTCGTCACCTGGGACGACCACGAGACCGAGAACAACTATGCGGGCGACATCCCCGAGAACGGCGTACCACCGGAGGAATTCCTGCTGCGCCGTGCCGCGGCCTACCGCGCGTACTGGGAGAACCAGCCGCTGCGCATGCCGCAGCGGCCGGCCGGCCCGGACATGAAGCTCTACCGGCGCCTGCACTTCGGCAGCCTCGCCCAGTTCGACATCCTCGACACCCGCCAGTACCGCAGCAACCAGGCGTACGGCGACGGCTGGCAGAAGCCCGGACCGGAGTCCGAGGACCCCTCGCGCACCATGACCGGCGCCGCCCAGGAGCGCTGGCTGCTGAACGGCTGGCACGCCTCCCGGGCCACCTGGAACGTCGTACCGCAGCAGGTCGTCTTCGCCCAGCGGCGCGACGTGCCCACCGACGCCTTCAAGCTGTCCATGGATGCGTGGGACGGCTACCCGGCCTCCCGGGACCGGGTCCTGAAGGGGGCCGAGGCCGCCGGAATCGACAACCTGATGGTGCTGACCGGCGATGTGCACGTCGGCTACGGCTTCGACCTGAAGAAGGACTTCGACGACCCCGCCTCCCGCACCGTCGGCACGGAGATCGTCGCCACCTCCATCACCAGCGGCAAGGACGGCTCGGACCGGCCCGGCAGCTGGAACAACCAGATGCAGGCCAACCCGCACATGAAGTTCTTCAACGGCCGGCGCGGATACGCCGTCGTCACGCTGGGCGGGGAGCAGGCGCGCGCCGACTACCGCACGGTGTCCGCCGTCACCACACCCGGCGCGCCCCTCTCGACGGCCGCGTCGTTCGTCACCGAGGCCGGGAACCAGGGCCTCACCCCTGCGTGAGGCCGTCCGCCGGGTAGCGGACGCCGATGCGGTCACGTACCGCGTCGAGCGTCCGCATCACGGCCAGCGAGCCGTCCAGCGGCACCAAGGGCGACTCCGTCTCGCCCGCCCGCAGCGCCCGCATCACCTCGGCCTGCTCGAACTGCAGGCCGCGCAGCCCCTCGTCCGCGGACCCGGCGGTTCCGGAGCCTTCTGCGGTGAACTCCTCGGGCTCGTGTCCGGGCCGGTGCAGCACGAACCGCTCCGGGTAGAAGAAGCCGCGCGGGAACTCGATCCGGCCCTTTGTGCCCGTGACCGCTGCGGTCTGCGGGGTGTCCGCGACGATCGAGCAGTTCAGCAGCGCAGAGGCGCCCGCCTCCGACCAGCCCAGCAGCATCGCGGTGTGCAGGTCGACGCCTTCGGGGGAGAGCACCGCGTCGGCCCGCACCCGGTCCGGCTCACCCAGCAGCAGCTGCGCGAACGACACCGGATAGACCCCGAGGTCCAGCAGCGCGCCGCCCCCCAGCGCCCGGTCGCGCAGCCGGTGTTCGGGGCCGAAGGGGCCCGCGAGCCCGAAGTCGGCCTGCACGGTGCGGATCTCGCCGATGGCACCGTCCCGCACCAGCTCCGTCATGCGCCGGATCACCGGGTTGCAGTACGTCCACATCGCCTCCATCAGGAAGAGGCCCCGGTCCCGGGCGAGCTTCACCAGCTCGCCCGCCTCCCGCGCGTTGAGCGTGAACGCCTTCTCGCACAGCACGTGCTTGCCGGCCTCCAGACAGAGCGCCGCCGCCTCCCGGTGCGCCGAGTGCGGAGTCGCGACGTACACCACATCGACCTCGTCGTCGGCGGCGAGAGCGGCCCAACTGCCGTACGCCCGGGGTATCCCGAACCGCTCGGCGAACGCCCGCGCCGAGGCATCCGTCCGAGATGCGACGGCCACCACTTCCGCGTCCGGCATCGACCGGAGATCCTCGGTGAACGCCGTGGCGATACCGCCGGTCGCCAGCACACCCCACCGCACAGTGCCGCCCATGCCTGTCATGCGTGCTCCCCAAGAGGTCTCGACCAGTCCGGCTGAGCTGAGAGCATAGATGCGGATTCAACGACATGGAGATGAGAATGCCGGAGAGCGGCGCGAGCCGGACCCAGCAGGAGCGCACACACATACCGACCGCCGAAACCGGAGCCACGGAGCCCGGAACCACCGGCACCCCACCCGGAGCACCGGCCGCCCCGGCGGCCCCGGCGGCCCGGCGCACCGGACTTCTCGTCACTCTCGTCCTCGGCGGGCTCACCGCGGTACCGCCGCTCTCCATGGACATGTACCTCCCCGCCCTGCCCGCGGTCACCGAGTCCCTGCACGCGCCCGCCGCCACCGTCCAGCTCACCCTCACCGCATGCCTGACCGGTCTGGCGCTCGGACAGGTCGTGATCGGACCGCTGAGCGACCGGTGGGGGAGGCGCAGGCCGCTGCTCCTCGGCATGATCATCTACGTCGTCGCCACCGCGATGTGTGTCTTCGCGCCCACCACCGGGCTCCTCATCGGCTTCCGCCTGCTCCAGGGCCTGGCCGGCGCGGCGGGCATCGTCATCGCCCGTGCCGTGGTGCGCGACATGTACGACGGCGTGGCGATGGCCAAGTTCTTCTCCACTCTGATGCTCATCTCCGGCGTCGCGCCGATCGTCGCCCCGCTGATCGGCGGCCAGGTGCTGCGGTTCACCGACTGGCGCGGAATCTTCGCCGTCCTCACCGTCGTCGGCCTGGTGCTCACCCTCGTCGTCTGGAAGTGGCTGGGCGAGACCCTGCCCCCGCAGGACCGGCACACCGGCGGCCTCGGCGACGCGCTGCGCACCATGCGCCAACTGCTCGCCGACCGGGTCTTCACCGGCTACATGATCGCGGGCAGCCTCGCCTTCGCTGCCCTTTTCTCGTACGTGAGCGCATCGCCGTTCGTCGTGCAGGAGATCTACGGGGCGTCGCCGCAGACGTTCAGCCTGCTCTTCGGCATCAACTCGGTCGGCATGATCGCCGTCGGCCAGATCAACGGCAAGCTCCTGGTCGGCCGGGTCAGCCTGGACAAGGTGCTCGCCTTCGGGCTCTTCGTCATCACCCTCGCCGCGCTCGCGCTGCTGCTGATGACGACCGGAGTCTTCGGCGAGGTGGGCCTGGCCCCGGTCGCCGCCGGGCTGTTCGTGCTGATGTCGGCGATGGGCATGGCGATGCCGAACACGAACGCGCAGGCGCTGATGCGGACGAAGCACGCCGCCGGCTCCGCCTCCGCGCTGCTCGGCACCTCGTCCTTCCTGATCGGCGCCGTCGTCTCACCCCTCGTCGGGATCGCGGGCGAGGGCACGGCCGTCCCGATGGCCGTCGTCCAGCTGGCCTGCGCGGTGGGCGCGATGGCCTGCTTCCTCGGCCTGTGCCGGCCCTGGCAGCGGACGGCGTGACGCGGGGCGGCGGGACCCGGGGCTCGTGAGGTGGGGCGGTGGGGCCGGACCACGGCCCCGCCGGCCCCCGACGCTACGACGACCTCGGGTAGCCGATCAGGTGCGGGCGGTTCTTCTCGTCCGTCCAGCGGAACAGGCCCACGCCGTCCGCGGTCTCCATGCCCGGAACCCGCACGTTCGAGGGCAGTGCGCCCGTCGAACCGCTCCTGACGGCGACCGCGACCGGGGCGCCGCCGCCGGCCAGGACGTCCGCCGCGTTGCGGGCGCTCGCCGCGCCGTACGCGGTGCCCTCGTCGTTCACGGAGGCCAGGGTCAGCGGCTTGGTGCCGTCCGCGCCCTCGAAGCAGAAGCCCCGCTTCGTGGCCAGGTCGAAGGCGAGCGGACCGGCCACCAGGTAGGAGCCCGAGGGCGCGGAGACGAGCTGCGGGTACTGGCCCGGCTTTATCGCGGGCTTGCTGCACTCCACCGAAGCCAGGGGCTTGCCCGACTCCACGTCGTGCACCGTCCACATGTCGTGCGTGGTGGCGCGCTTGGCGCCCTTGGCGAGCTGCCACTTCGCCAGAACCAGCCCCGGGATCACAGAGGTCGGGATTCCGCTCTGCTTGTCCGTGCCCTTGGGGGCGATGTCGCGGCTGAACCAGCCGCCCTGCACCCAGAACTCCTTGGCCCCGCTGACCAGCAGGCCCTTCTGCGTCAGCCCGCGCACCTCGGTGAGCTGCTTGCAGGTCTTGCAGCCCTTCGGGTACTTGAGCGAGGCAGCCTCGACCTTCGACACCCGGCCGGTCACCGGGTCGACCACCGCGCTGTTCGTCCGGCCGTCGCTGATGAGGATGCCGGGGCCGGTCGTCGAGACCGTGGGCACGGAGCTCCACGGCACCTCGACGCGCCGCCGGGAGCCTTCCTCCACGTCGTAGACGTCCAGGGAGACGATCGTGTCGGCGGGGGTCAGCGCGTTCTCGCCGACCTTCCCGTACGCCCACGTCACGAAGTACTCGTGGTCGTCGACGGTGACCTGGAGGAGCTTCGGGAACTGGTGCGGGGACGGGGGCCGCCAGCTCTCGCCGTGCCAGCCCGCCTGCCCCGTCTTGGCGTCGATGGTCCGCAGCTGGTACTTGGTCTCCGACTCCCGTACCAGATAGGCGAGACGGCCCGTCGTCCGGGAGATCGCGTAGTCGGGCGAGGTCCCGATGAGCTCCCAGCCGTGCTCCGTCGCGTACGCGGAGGGAACGGTGAGCTGAGTCACCTGGGCCGGGCTCTTCCTGGTCTGCTTCTCGGGCTCGTCCTTGGCCTTCTCGCCGCTGCCGCATGTGGCGAGCAGAAGAAGCATGACAAGCACGAACACTCCGCCGACCAGAACCAGGCGCACGATCTTCTGTCTCATGGTTCCCCTCGATGGGCAATCCCGACCTCGCGGCGGTCAGCGTAGCAACTTGCTCAGGTGTCGCGGCAGTTCGGAAGGGTTGCGGTTCGGTGCCGAAACCGGGGCGGAAGCAGGTGGTCCGCCTTTGCCTACAATTTGTCGGTGAACGCCACCCTCCCCACCGCGGAAGATCTGCGCGCGGCCCTGGCCGGACTGCTCGACGGGCTGCCGCCCAAGCAGGCCGCCCAGGCCGTCGAACGGCTCATCGCCAACTACCGCGGGACCACCCCGACCGACGCGCCGGTGCTCCGCGACCGTTCCGACGTCGCCGCGTACGCCGCGTACCGGATGCCCGCCACCTTCGAAGCGGTACGGGCCGCCCTCGCCGCGCTCCAGGAGGCCGCCCCGGACTGGGTGCCCGGCACGCACACCGACATCGGCGGCGGCACCGGAGCGGCGAGCTGGGCCGTGGCAGGGACCTGGGAGGGGCCGCGCACCACCGTGCTGGACTGGGCCGAGCCCGCACTCGCCCTCGGCCGTGAACTGGCGGAGCTCTCCGGCGTCCCCGCCCTGCGCGCCGCCGAGTGGCGCCGGGCCCGGATCGGCGCGGGCCAGGAACTCGCCCCCACCGACCTGATCACCGTCTCCTACGTACTCAAGGAGCTGACGGCGGACGTCCGCGCCGCCCTCGTCGACACCGCCGCGGCCGCGGCGCAGGCGGTCGTGGTCGTCGAACCGGGCACCCCCGACGGCTACGCCCGGATCATCGAGGCCCGCGACCGGCTGATCGCCGCCGGGCTGAAGGTCGCCGCGCCCTGCCCGCACAGCGAGGCCTGCCCGATCGAGCCGGGCACGGACTGGTGCCACTTCTCGGCCAGGGTCAGCCGCTCCTCCCTGCACCGGCAGGTCAAGGGCGGCTCACTGCCCTACGAGGACGAGAAGTTCAGCTATGTCGTGGCGACCCGCTTCGGGACGGAGCCCGTCCGGGCGCGGGTCACCCGCAAGCCGCAGATCCGCAAGGGGCAGGTGCTGCTGGACCTGTGCACCCGCGACGAGGCCCTGCGGCGTGCCACGGTCACCAAGCGGCACGGCGAGCTGTACCGGGCCGCCCGGGACGCCGCATGGGGCGACGAGTGGCCGCCCGGCGAGGACACCTGAGGGCGGCCGGCCCGCTCACCCCCGCAGCTCCTGCGTGCAGCACTTCACGCTGCCGCCGCCCTTGAGCAGCTCGCCCAGATCCATCGGAACCGGCTCGAAGCCCCGCGCCCGCAGCGGGTCGAAGAGCCCCGTCGCGGCCTGCGGCAGCAGTACGTGGAGACCGTCGCTCACCGCGTTCAGACCGAGCGCCGCGGCGTCCGCCTCCTCGGCGATCAGCGCACCCGGGAAGAGCCGGGCCAGCACCGAGCGGCTGCCCGGCGAGAAGGCGCCCGGGTAGTACATGATCTCGTCGCCCGCGTCGTCGAGCACCGACAGTGCCGTGTCCAGGTGGTAGTAGCGCGGGTCGACCAGATCGAGCCCGATCACCGGCCGCCCGAAGAACTCCTGCGCCTCGCCGTGCGACAGCGGACTGGACCGGAAGCCCCGGCCGGCCAGGACGTACGAGGCGGTGACCGCGAAGTCGCCCTCGCCCTCGTTGACATGGTCCGGTTCGTGGATCTCGGTGAAGCCGTTCGCCCGGAACCACTCGCGATGGGCCCCGGCCTCCTCGTACCGCTCCCGGTACGCGAAGCGGGCCCCCAGCACCCGGCCGTCGATGACGGTGGCGCCGTTGGCGGCGAACACCATGTCGGGCAGCTCGGGGCGGGGGGCGATCAGCTCCACGGTGTGCCCGAGGGCGCGGTACCGGTCGCGCAGGTCCTCCCACTGGGTCTGGGCCAGGGGGAGGTCCACGGGCTTGCTGGGGTCCATCCAGGGGTTGATGGAGTACGTCACCTTGAAGTGCGTGGGCGCGCACATCAGGTAGCGGCGGGGAGTGGCCTGACGGCAGGAGGTGCGGCGCGAAGCGCCTCCGTGAGGGGTGGGGGACGGGTGACGAGTGGGCAATGAAGCCTCCTCACGCAAGGCAGGGGTTGCCTGCCGGGACATCGCACGGGTGCGTGCGTGAGCCCATGGTCCGCTCTCCGGAGCCCGCGCGCAGTGATCCGATCGGGTGGTTCCGTGCAGCCGGGAGACGATGCGTATAGCCTCGTCCGCCGCTGGACCGGCCGGCATGGTAGAGAACCGTTCGCCCGACGCCGGCCGCCGCAGCGAACGCTCGCGCCGCGCGAGCCACGACGCGGCGCTCGCCCTGGTCGCGGAGGTGGGCCACCCCAGGACCACCATCGAGGCGATCGCGCGCGGGCCGGTGTCGGCAAGCAGACGGTCTGCCGCTGGTGGCCCTCCGAGGCCGCCGTCCTCCTGGAGGCCTTCGTCGGCTGCGTACCCTCCCGCTCACGCACGAGTACGCGGATGCGGTCGTCGACCACGCCCAGCGCGGACCGGCACCCGGAGACGCACCCGTCATTTCATGACAACCAGTGGCATAGTGCCCAGCTCACGGCATCGTCGCCCGTACCCCGCTTCGGAACTCCGGCCACCCGAGGCGCAGGATGGTGGGAGCATGGGTTGGGGCAACGCTGAGGTAAGGGGATAGATGGGCGCCGATGTCGGCCGTTATCGCGGCTCAGAGAGCAAATTTTCCCAATGGCTTCGCCGCCGACCCAAACCGCAGCAGAGCGAGGTCGACGACACCGCCCGGGAGGCGCTGCTCCTGGCCGTCGCCGAGGCCGGAATGCCGATCGCGCCGGCCGCGCATCCGATCGGGTACCGATGTTCGTGCGAACGCATCGGCTGTCCCACCCCCGCCCGGCACCCCATCTCCTTCGCCTGGCAGACGCAGTCCACGACCGACCGGGCCCAGATCGAGCGATGGGCCCGCAGCCAGCCGCAGGCGAACTTCATCACCGCGACCGGCATGATCCACGACGTGCTCGACGTGCCGTTGCCCGCGGGCACCCGGGCACTGGAACGGCTCCTCGCCGCCGGCATCGACGTCGGCCCGGTCGCCCGGTCCGGCGACGACCGGATGCTCTTCTTCACCGCCACCCGGGGAACGCCCGAGGACGAGGACGAATGGTGGCCGTGCGAGCTCGACTGCCACCCCGAGACCATGGACGAGCACCCGGGGCTGCGATGGCACTGCCGCGGCAGCTATGTGCTCCTGCCGCCGGCCCGGCTCCCCGGTGAACTGGACGTGCGGTGGGTGCGCGGGCCGGAGAACCCGCTGCCCGACCCGCTGACCCTGCTGGCGACGCTCACCGACGCGTGCGCGCAGTACGCGGACGAGGCGGACCGGAGCGGACTCGACCACGACTCGGTGGCCTGGCCGCTGAGCCGCTGAGGCCTTTCGTCCGGATCGGGCCGGGGCCGTTCCCGAACGCGGGGCGGCCCCGTTCCGTCACGATCCCTTCGCCGCCGTCAGACCAGGCAGCCGGTTCAGCACGACCACCTTGCCGCCGTCCTTCGTCGAGCCCTTCTTCGGGACGTACACCAACTGGCTGGAGATCCGCTCCTTGGTGAGGGTGGACTGAACCTCACCGGTCAGCAGCGCCTCCACGTCCTGGTCGACCGGCGGGCGCAGCCCCTTCGCCGCGGTCTGCCGCTCGAAGTGCTTGCTGCTGAAGAAGACCAGCGCCCCGCCGTCATCCGTCTCCAGGCCGAGCGGGCCGAACGCACCGCTGTCCAGCGGCTGGTCGATGTACTGGTACGAGAACCCCGCCCGCCGGGTCGTCCGGCGTGCCTCCCGCCAGCCCGAGGTGGCGGTGCCGGGGGCGAAGACGTCCGGGGTGCCCTTCTGCAGGTACTGCGTGTACTGGGTGCTCAAGTCCTCGGGAGCCACGGCCAGTTCCGTGCTGTCGGCGGCCACCGGTCTGGCCCGGCCGTCGCCGTCCTTCGCGAGGGCGGGCATCCCGGAGGGCGCGACGACCGACAGATAGGAGGCCTTCCACCCGGCGCCGGGCCCGGACTTGACGAAGACGACCAGCCAGCGGGTGTCCAGTTTCCCGCCGTCCTGGTCGCGGTTGGAGTCGGTGTCCGCGAGGAACCACCGCGGCCAGCCGGCCTTCTTCGGGATGAGATACCTGGCGTCGGTCAGCTCCAGCGGCGCATGGTCCGGGTTGCCGTCCGGATGGATCTTCTGCCGCGCCTTCAGCCCGGCCTGGTTGATCGCACCGAGTGAACCGGTGACCCGGTCCGCGTCCAGGGCCGGGTCGTAGGCCTTGTCCGCCGCGTTGTACGCGGTGGTGAAGTCCGCCAGGGCCTTCGCGGCCTCGGACCTGGTCGCCCCCGGCACCACTTCCAGCTCGCCGTGCACCGTCACGCAGCCGCTCGCCGTCATGGACAGCACCGTCGCCGTCGCGAGCCCTGTCATCAGCCGAACCGGCCTCAGGCTTCTCATCCGCTGCTTCCGCGCCTTCCGATCCGTCGCCCCCACTGGGAGGGCGGGGCAGCGGACTTCGCGGCGTCACGGGGCCGGCGTGCGCACCGTGCGGCGTTGTCGTCGATCACCGACGCTCCGCCTTGCGATGCACGCACCCCGGCCCCGCTCCTCAACCCGCTTCGCCCACTGCCCGGCCCTCTGATCGTCCGAACCCTACCGGGGCGAGGAACAGCGCGAGGGTGGGGATCAGATACAGCGCCCACACCGTGACCTGGAGAACGGTCGGGTCGGGCTGGAAGTTGAACGTGCCCTTCAGCAGCGTGCCGTACCAGCTGTCCGGCGGAATCGTGGAGCTGATGTCGAACGCCAGGTTGTGAAGACCGCCGATGAACTCCGCTTCCTGGAGGTCGTGGACGCCGTACGCGAGCACGCCCGCGGCGACGACCACCAGCATGCCGCCGGTCCAGGTGAAGAACTTCGACAGATTGATCTTCAGCGCGCCCCGGTAGAACAGCCAGCCCAGCACGACGGCGGTGGCGATGCCGAGGAGCGCACCGATCAGCGGGTGCCAGCCGTCGTCCGCCGCGTGCACCGCACGCCACACGAACAGCGAGGTCTCCAGGCCCTCCCGGCCCACCGCGAGGAGCGACGTGGCGACCAGTGCGCCGGTGCCCATCGAGAGTGCCGCGTCGAGCTTGCCGTGCAGCTCCGTCTTCAGGTGCCGCGCGGTGCGCCGCATCCAGAAGACCATCCAGGTGACCAGGCCGACGGAGACGATCGACAGCGTTCCGCCCAGCGCCTCCTGGGCCTTGAACGTCATCTCCTGCGAACCGAATTCGAGCCCGGCGCCGAACGCCAGGCTGACGGCGACCGCGATCCCGACACCGGTCCAGATCGCTACCAGCTTGTCCCTGTTGCCGGTCTTCACCAGGTAGGCGATGAGGATGCAGACGACCAGGCTGGCCTCAAGCCCCTCGCGCAGGCCGATCAGGAAGTTGCTGAACACGTTTCCGTTCTCCTTTTCTGCTCCGGCCCGTTACGAGAACAGTGCCCGGCCCCACCAGTCGTCCTTGTCGCGGACGCCAGGCGGGACGGCGAAGTGCGCCGAACCCACGTGCTGGATGTACTCGTTGAGCGCGTCGTGCGCCGCCAGGTGCCGCTGGAGCGGAATGAACGCCTTGCGCGAGTCGCGCTGGTAGGCGATGAAGAACAGCCCGGCGTCGAGACGGCCGAGGCCGTCCGTGCCGTCGGTGAAGGAGTAGCCGCGGCGCAGGATCGTCGCGCCGCCGTTGCTGTCCGGGTGGGCGAGGCGCACGTGCGCGGTGGGCAGCATCGCCTTCAGGAACGGCTCGTCGCGCTCCTTGGACTTGCCGACCGGGGCGCCCTCGCCCTTGTCGCGGCCGAAGATGTCCTCCTGCTCCTGGAGCGGGGCGCGGTCCCAGGTCTCGATGTGCATCCGGATGCGGCGGGCCACCAGGTACGAACCCCCGGTCATCCAGCCCGCGTCGTCCTTCTCGCCGACCCACACGTGCTTGTCCAGGGCGGCGGCGTCGGTGCCGGAGATGTTCCGGGTGCCGTCCTTGAAGCCCATCATGTTGCGCGGGGTCTGGGCGTCCGGCGTCGTCGAGGACGTCTTGCCGAAGCCCAGCTGGGACCAGCGGATCGCGGTGCGGCCCATGCCGATCCTGGCGAGGTTGCGGATGGCGTGCACCGCGACCTGCGGATCGTCCGCACACGCCTGGACGCAGAGATCGCCGCCGCTGCGGGCCGCGTCGAGGTTGTCGCCGGGGAACTTCGGCAGGTCGACGAGCGCCTCGGGCTGCTTGTCCTCCAGGCCGAACCGGCCCTTGGCGAAGAGTGAGGGCCCGAAGCCGATGGTGAGCGTGAGCCGGGACGGCTTCAGCCCCAGCGCCTCACCCGTGTCGTCCGGCGGGGCCTCGGCGAGACCGCCGTACGCCCCGTCACCGACCGCGTGACCGGCCGTCATCCGCTCCGCCGCCCGCGTCCACTCCTTGAGCAGCGCGATCAGCTCGCCGCGGTCCTTCGTCGTCACGTCGAACGCGGCGAAGTGCAGCCTGTCCTGCACGGCGGTGGCGATACCGGCCTGGTGCGCACCGTGGAACGGCACGGCCGCACCGCTGTCCGCGGCCGGCACCGGGTCGCTCTGCGTGCGCACCGCGGCGACCGCTCCGCCGCCCGCGACGGCGCCCAGCGCGAGACCCGCGCCGCCCCAGCCGAGCAGTGCCCGGCGGGACGGGGTGGAACCGGCGGTCTTCTCCGGGGCCTCGCCGGCCTGTGTCTGATCGGACATGACCGAAGTCCTCCCGCTCGTTACTTCGTCACCGCGGCGGCGAGCCGGGACAGGGGCTCCGCCAGCGCGTTGACCGCGTCCGACAGCTCCTTGCGGTCCGCCTTGCCGACCTTCTCGTACGAGGTGAACTCGTAGGAGCTCTTGTCCTTGCGGTACTTGTCGAGCAGCGTGTTCAGCTCCGCGAACCGCTTGTCCAGGGTGGCGGTCAGCGCCGCGTCGTTCTTCGAGGCGATCGGCTTCAGCAACTCGTAGGACTTCTCGGCGCCTTCGACATTGCCCTTGAAGTCGACCAGGTCGGTGTGGCTGTAGCGCTCCTCCTCACCGGTGACCTTGCCGGTGGCGACCTCGTCCAGGAGCTCCTTGGCGCCGTTGGCCATCGAGGTCGGGGTGATCTCCGCCGTGCCGACCCGCTGCTGCCAGTCGAGCAGGTCCTTGTAGAGGAGCGGGGCGAGGGCCTTCTCCTCGGCGCCCAGTTTCTTGTCCTGCCACAGCGCCTTCTCCAGGCGGTGCCAGCCGGTCCACTTCTGGCCGTCCTCCAGGCCGTCCTCGCGGATGTCGACCTTCGGGTCGATGTCGCCGAAGGACTCGGCGACCGGCTCGGTGCGCTCCCAGCCGAGCCGGGAGTCGGCGTAGAGCTTCTTGGCGGCCTCGATGTCACCGGCGGCGACGGCGTCCGTGAACTTCTTGGCCTTCGGCAGCGTCTCGTCGGCCTGGGCCTGGACGTAGGTGCGGTACTCCGCGACGGCCTTGTCCATCTCGGGGCTGCGCTTGGCCGCCTTGCCGCCGGTGACCTCCAGCTTCTGCCGGATGCCGTGGCCCTTCATGCCGGGTTTGCAGGCGATCTCGTACGAACCGGCCTTGATCTCGGCCGTGATGGTGGCCTTGGTGCCGGGGCCGATGTTCTCGCGCTCGGCGACGATGCGGTCGTCCGGGAAGAGCACGTAGACCTCGGTGACCTTGGAGCCCTTGTTCTCCACGGCCAGTTCGATGTGACCGGCCGGGAGCTTCTTCTTCGACACCTCGCAGGAGTCGTCCTTCGCGACGACCTGCAGGGCACCGTCGCCCTTGCCGTCGCTCTTCTGTGCGCAGCCCGTGACGGCGGTCAGAGCGGCCACCGTGGCGGCAGCGGTGACGACGGAGAGACGAACGGCTCGCATACGGGCTCCACATGAGGACGAAGGAGAAGCGGGTGAAGAATCGGACAAAGGTAGGTGAGGCGAACCTAACCTAACCGAGGCTTACCTGAGCAGTACCCACCCGTGCAGTGATTCAGCTCTCATCCGAGCTGCCCGGGAACGGTGCGATCACGGGCAGCTCATGAGTGCCCCACGGAATGGTCAAGCGATGGTCAAGCCCCTCGTTCCGGCACGACGAGCGGCTCCGCGGCCACCGGTGGCGGCAGCGTGGGCGGCGGTTCCGCAGGCGGATCCCTCGGCGGTTCGGCCGGTGGCGCGGGCTTTCTAGCCGCCACCGGCTCCGGCCTCCCGGCCCGCGGCCTGTTCGCCGCCTCGGGCGTGGTCGTGGCGGCCGGCGCCGGAGGCGGCGTGGTGGCCCGCCGCCGCACCGCCTGACCCGTCCGCGTCCCACGACGGCACTGCCCGGACCGGCCCAACGGTCGCTGTACGGACGGTGCTTGAATGCCCATGTGAGCGACAGCGACTTCGTGGTACCCGTCGGCATGGACGTACTGCGCGTGTTCTGCGGCCCCGACGGCCGACACGGCAACGCCCTCGGCGTGGTGCGCGACGGTCGTACGTACCCGGACCGGGCCTCCCGGCAGGAGCTGACCCGCCGGCTGGGCTTCAGCGAGACGGTGTTCGTCGACGACCCCGAGCGCGGGCACGTCGACATCTACACCCCGGGACTGCGCCTCCCGTTCGCCGGGCATCCGCTCGTCGGTACGGCCTGGTTGCTCGACCTGGAGATCCTGGAGCTTCCGGTCGGGGATGTCTTCGCCCGCCAGGACGGCGAGTTCAGCTGGATCACCGCCCGCCCCGAGTGGGCGCCGCCGCGCACGCTGGAGCAGTACGGCTCGGCCGCCGAGATCGAGGCGCTCACCGGGCCGCCGCCGGGGGAGGGATGGCTGTACGCATGGGCCTGGGAGGACGAGGCGGCCGGCCGGGTCAGGGCACGGGCGTTCCCCCGGCGGGACGACGACATCGTGGAGGACGAGGCGACGGGCGCGGCGGCGCTGCTGCTCAGCGCGGAGCTGGGGCGCGCCCTCAACATCACACAGGGACGCGGCTCCCAGATCCTCACCGCTCCCGCACCCGACGGCACGGTGGAGATCGGGGGCCGCGTGGCACTCGCCGCCGTCAGGGCCCGGTACTGAACCGGGCCGAGGACACTACGCGCTGAGCGGGAACACCTCGCCCAGCTCCCGGAACACCGCTGTGTTCAGCGCGAACGCGCGCTTGCACTCGGCGACGATCCGCTGCTTCTCCAGGTCGTCCACGTCCACCGCGTCCAGCAGCTCGCGGTAGTCCCGCTTGAACGAGGCGGGGTTGGATATCTCCTCGAAGACGTAGAACCGGACCCCGTCGCCCTTGCGTGCGAAGCCCCAGGTCTTCTCCGCCCGGTCGCGGATGATCTGGCCGCCGGAGAGGTCGCCGAGGTAGCGGGTGTAGTGGTGCGCGACATATCCGGCCGGCCAGCTGCAGGTGCACTCGGCGACCCGGGTGGCGTACGCGGCCGTGGCGGGCAGCGGCTCCAGGCCCTCGCGCCAGTGGGCACCCCGCAGATGGGCCAGATCGCGCTCCAGCTCGGCGGTGCGCATCAGCTCTGGCCGGATGAAGGGACCGGCGACCGGATCGCCTTGCAGTGCCTGCGCGCCCTCCTCCAGTGCCCGGTACACGAACCACAGCTGCTCGGTGTAGCGCGTGTACGCGTCCACTCCGAGCCGCCCGCCCAGCAGGTCGCTCATGAAGGTCGAGGTCTCCGCCTCGGTGTGCTGCTCGTGCGACGCGGTGCGGATGAGTGTGGAGAAGGGCGTGGTGGCGGCGGTGGTGTCCAAGGCGGGCCTCCGGGGGGCCGAGGGGGGCGGAAAAGTCCTGGAAGAGACAGGGATGCCGGCAGCGACCGCGTATCGCAGCGATTGATGTCGACAGCACCGATCTTCGTACTTAGGGTTGCCTGAGCAAACAACTTCCCGACACTTTGTCGGTAAAAACGATACGCCTGGTTCCTCCTCCGCGTCGAGTGCGGGAAAACGTCCGGGTACGCGGAAACGGCCGCCCGGGGGCGGCCGCTTCCGGAGTGGAACTGTCCGGGTGAGGGCTACGGGAGCGTCAGGATCTCCGCGCCCGTCTCCGTCACCACCAGCGTGTGCTCGAACTGCGCGGTGCGCCTGCGGTCCTTCGTCACCACGGTCCAGCCGTCGTCCCACATGTCGTAGTCATGGCTGCCCAGCGTCAGCATCGGCTCGATGGTGAACGTCATCCCGGGCCGCATCACGGTGGTCGCGTGCGGGCTGTCGTAGTGCGGGATGATCAGGCCGGAGTGGAACGAGGAATTGATCCCGTGCCCGGTGAAGTCCCGCACCACGCCGTAGCCGAAGCGCTTGGCGTACGACTCGATGACCCGCCCGATCACATTGATCTGCCGCCCCGGCCGGACCGCCTTGATGGCCCGGTTCAGCGACTCCTCGGTGCGCTCCACGAGCAGCCTGGACTCCTC
>NZ_JBSFET010000089.1:0-24309 GCF_053594575.1 Streptomyces sp. NPDC001880 | reverse complement strand
GTGCCCGGTACGAGCAGGAAGACCGCCGTGGTGCCGAGCGCCGCCAGTGCGGGCCCGAACCGTCTGCGCAGCGATGTCCACGTGTAGCCGCGCAGCGTCGTCTCCTCGGGCAGGGCTTCAAGCAGGAACGCGACGACGGCGTTGGTGACGAGAAAACCGACCAGGGTGACGAGGTCCAGCTGCTGCCAGACGAGTAACCCCACAGCCGTGCCCGCGCCCAGGACCAGCGCCGCTGCCGCGGCCGTCACCCCAACGCCGGTAAGGGATGACGCCCCCGCAGACCGGAACTCCGGGGTCCGTGGCATTCGTGACAGGCGCTCCGATCCACAAGCCTTGACCATTCCTCTCCGTTGCTGAGGGTGACCCCACCGGGATGGTCGGGAATGGCGCGTGGAGGGCCCGCCCCGGCGCCGGGAAGGAGGGTCACCAGTCGTGGATGGTGCCGTCGGCGAGCCGGTTGCAGGGCAGGTATGCCTGCTGGTACGGGTGGGCTGCGGCGGCTTCCTCGTCCAGCTCCACGCCGAGTCCGGGGGTGTCGCCGGGATGGAGCAGGCCGTCCTTGAACGTCATCGACTGGCGGAAGACCGTGTTCGTGGCCTCGCTGTGGCCCATGTACTCCTGGATGCCGAAGTTGTGGATGGCCAGGCCCAGGTGGGCTTGGGCGGCCAGTCCGACGGGGGAGATGTCGGTGGGGCCGTGGAAGCCCGACTTGATCTGGTATTCGGCCGCGGTGTCCATGATCTTGCGCAGCGGGGTGATGCCGCCGAAGTGGGTTGCGGCTGCCCGTACGTAGTCGATGAGCCGTTCGGTGAGCAGGGTCTGGAAGTCGGCCGCGTGGTTGAACACCTCGCCCACGGCCAGCGGGGTGGTGGTGTGGTGACGGATCAGGCGGAAGGCTTCCTGGTGTTCGGCGGGTGTGCTGTCCTCCAGCCAGAACAGGTCGTAGGGCTCCAGGGCTTTGCCGAGCTTGGCCGCCTGGATCGGCGTCATCCGGTGGTGGCCGTCGTGCAGCAGCGGAAGGTCCGGGCCGAACTCGTTGCGTACAGCCTCGAAGACGGTGGGAAGGTGGTGCAGGTAGGCGCGGGTGTTCCAGACCTCCTCGGGGGGACGGCTGCCCCGCCCGGCCGGTTCGTGGTCGTAGCGCACGCCGCTGGCCTGGGGTTGTGCCGCCACTCCGTACAACGCGGTGATGCCGGGGACGGAGCTTTGGATCCGTACGGCCTGGTGGCCTTGCTCGATGTGCTGGCGCACCGAGTCGAACAGTTCGGGCAGGTCGCGGCCGGAGGCGTGGCCGTAGGTCATCAGTCCGGTGCGGGAGGCGCCGCCGAGCAGCTGATAGACGGGCAGGCCTGCGGCCTTGCCCTTGATGTCCCACAGCGCCATGTCGACGGCCGCGATGGCCGCCATCGTCACCGGCCCGCGTCGCCAGTAAGCGCCGCGGTAGAGGTACTGCCAGGTGTCCTCGATGCGGTGCGGGTCGCGGCCGATGAGCAGCTGGGCGACATGGTCGCGCAGGTAGGCGGCGACGGCGAGTTCGCGGCCGTTGAGGGTGGCGTCGCCGAGGCCGGTGATGCCTTCGTCAGTGGTGATCTTGAGGGTGACGAAGTTGCGGGTGGGGCTGGTAACGATGACGTCGGCCGAGGTTATGCGCATGTCTACCTTCTGGGTTGTGGGGAGCGGCGGAGTTGGTTCACGGCGGTCAAGATCGCCGAATCCTCTCCCCAGGCCGGGCTGATCACGGAGAGGAGTGCCGCCAGGCGATGGTTGTCGCCCGCCAAGGCGCAGGCGCGGGCCAGAGCGGGTGCAGCGGAGTCGGGCAGGGCTGCGGGGTCGGGTGCCGTGAGCACGTATGCGGCCCAGGCCGCCACGCAGCGCAGGGCGGGTGCGAGGTCATGGCCGGCGGCCTGTTCGGCATCGACCACGGGCAGGAGGCGGGCGCGCAGTTTGGTGCTGCCGTCCATGGCGATCTGGGCCAGGCGGTGGGCGATGCGCGGATTGCGGAAGCGGGCCAGCAACTGCTGGCGGTAGGCGGGAATATCGAGCCGGTCATCGTCCAGGTGGTGGGCAGCGGCGCCCCACAGATCGGCCACCGCCGTCTCGCAGCTGGGATCGCGGATTGCCTCGGCCACCGTTTCGTGGCCCTGTGCGAGGCCTGTGTAGGCGAGCAGCGAATGTGCCCCGTTCAGCAGCCACAGCTTGCGCCGTTCATAGGGGCCGATGTCATCGACGAACAAGGCGCCCGCCTGTTCCCACGGCGGACGTCCGGCCGGGAAGCGGCCGGCCAGGACCCAGCTGTGGAACGGCTCGGTGACCACCGTGTTGAGGTCGCGCAGACCCAGGTGTGCCGAGGCCAGGCCTGTGTCGATGACAGTGGTGGCCGGTGTGATGCGGTCGACCGACGTGCTGACGAAGCTGACCTGGGCGTCGATCCAGTCGGCCAGCTCCTCGTCGAGCGCGGCGGCAAGGCTGCGGACCACCCGATGGGTCACAGCTCCGTTGCCGGGCAGGTTGTCGCAGGAGATGACCGCCACGCCACCGCCTCCGGTACGGCGGCGCGCGGACAAAGCGTCGAGCAGACGCGCGGGCGCCGTGACCAGAGCACCGTCCGCTCCTCTGCGCAGGGCCTGCAGATCGTGCCGTACGGGCGCTGCGGACAAGTCCAACTCACCGTCGGCGCCCAGGTGGTAGCCCGCCTCGGTGACCGTCAGCGTGACCGCGGCGGTCTGCGGGGACGCCGCGAGCATGCGCAGCCGCATCCGGTCGGCCCCGTCGTGGGCCTCGGTGATGGAGCCGACCACCTCGACACGATCCCGGGCCGCGGAACGCTCGATCACCGAGTACAGGCCGTTCTGTGCCGCCAGCGCATGCGCGGCGGCCGGGCGGCGCCCGGTGAAGGCGGCGATACCCCACTGACGCTCGTGGTCGGCCCGGTGCGTGTACCAGGCCTGGTGTGCGCGGTGGAAGGCGCCGAGCCCCAGATGGATGATCCGCACCGGGGCCCGCGAAGGGGCCCCGGCCGTCACTTGGTTGAGCAATTGCATGCGGGGGCTACTCCTGCGGATAGGTGACCCCGCCGCCGCCCTGCACGGAGGGGAGGACGAGCAGGCTCTGGTAGTGGTGCATGGCGATGCCGGCGAAGTACTGCTCGTCCGGGGCATAGGCGGCGTAGACCTTGCCCAGTTCGGCCTCCATGTAGGTGCGGCCTTCTTCCCAGAAGGTGACCGTTTCCGGGTCGCCGCCACCGGTCAGATCCTTGGTCTCGACGCCGATCACCACCGAGTCCGGCTTGCCGATCTGGCGGGCGTAGGAGACCTCGTGGGCCGCACGCGCGGTGATGCCGCTGGGACCGTCGGCGCGGTCGACGTAGTCCATCAGCGAGACGTAGTCGCTGAGATCTTGCACATGGTCGCTGAGCGGGGCGGTCTTGCCGTGCCAGGTGACGGCGGTGCAGCAGGCAGTGGAGGAGTCGAACCAGCTCGGGATGGCGGGCCCGAACAACAGCGGCTGGCCGGAGGCATCGCGCAGGTGGACGAGCTTTTCCAGCAGGTCGAGCCAGACGACAGGGATGTTGCCCGAGCCCTGCTCCTTCCACTGCGGCAGGATGTAGGGCTCGATGTCGACGTTCACGCCGTCGAAGCGGGCGTCCGCGGGGGCGGCCAGGTTGTAGTCCAGAACCTTTTGGAACTCGCGGACGGCGTGGTCCTGGTACTGCGGCAGGACGCCCAGATACGGCGGGACGGTGCCGGCGGCGACGACCGCCTGGACGTGATAGCCGCGGCCGCGTGCCCAGCGGATGAACGAGGCCACCTGCGGGCGTGCCTCGCGCAGCATGTCCTTGCCCTGGTAGTCGTCCACACCGAGGTAGAGAGTCCGGACCGGGTCCGAGCCGGGGAAGGTGGTGGTGTCGTCCATCATCCTCCCGAGCCGGTCGCGGGCCGCGGTGTCGAACACCGCCGGGTAGGAGTTCTGCTCCCACACCCACATGGCGCGGTCCTGGTCGTATTTGTGCCGCGGGGCGGGCGTCGCGCCGCCGAGCGAGACATAGGTGGACGTCGAGGTGCCGACATGGCCGCTCCGGTCGGTGGCCCGTGCCTCGAGACCGGCGAAGCCGGGGGTGAGGGAGCGCACGTCGAGCAGCGCCGCATACCGGTTCGGCGAGCCGGGGACGCGCCAAGCTGACCGCCAGGAGCCGCCGTTGGCCCGCACCTGCACGCTGCGCACCCCGTTCCTGGAGGTCACCTCGATGACGGAGCGCAGGATGGTGCCGTGGAGCTTGTCGGACATGCGTGGGGAAACGATGCGCACGCCCGGCTTGGCGGCGGCGGGGTTGTGGACATCGACCGACAGGAATGAGGACCACTGCGTGTACAACGTCTGGTTGTTCTTGCCGTACGCGGCCAGGCCGAGGGTGCCGTCCTTGTCGCTGATGTCCACGGTGGCCGACCAAGTGCCGTTGTCTGCGTCGGTGGTGACCGGGACGGTCTGCTGTGCGTCGACGACCAGCTTCAGGTCGCTGGTCTCGGCGTAGCGGCCGTGCACGGTCATCGTGCGGCCCTGGACGGTGGCCCCGTCGCTGGGTGACTCGATGGAGATCATGGGGGTCGTGGCTGCTTGGCTGGTGCCGGCCGGCACCAGCCAAGCAGCGGTCGTACAGACAAGAGCCAGTCCCAGGCTCCAGAGCCTTCTGCCTCTGCGCACGGTGATACTCCGTATCTCTTGGTGGAAGAGCTGGTTCAGAGCTGCGAGGTGTGGTCGGCGTGATAGACGGTCGTGCCGGCGACCACCGTTTGCAGGACGCGGAAGTCGTCGTCCAGGAGCACCAGATCGGCGGCTGCGTCGGCCGTCAGGCTGCCCCGGTCCGCGAGGCCGGCGAGCCTTGCGGGGTTGGCCACCGCCAGCGACAGGAGGTCCTCGTCACACAACGGCGTGTGCGTGCGCGCCCAGCGCATGCAGTCCAGCAGGCAGGCCGCCGATCCGGCCAGCAGCGTGCTGCCGGCCAGGACCAGGCCGCCCTCGTCGGTGACGCTCACCCGGCCGCCGACCGCCGTGGTGTAGGTGCCGGGCGGGGAACCCGCCAGGGCCGCCGCGTCGCTGACCAGGAAGGAACGCCGTATCCCCTTGGCACGGATCATCGCGGTCAGGGCGTCGGCGGGCAGATGGTGTCCGTCGGCTATGAATGAGGCGGACAGCCGGTCGTCGGCGAGTTGCGACCAGATCTGATTGGGGTGGCGCGGCAGCAGGGGCTGGATGCCGTTGCCCAGATGGGTGGACAGCGATGCCCCGGCCGCCGCCGCACGGTGGATCTGATCGGGTTCGGCCGCACAGTGCCCGATCGACACCAGGACACCCGCGCGCGTCGCGGCCTCGATGTACGCGGTCGCCCCTGCCCGTTCGGGCGCCAGGGTCACGATGCGCAGCAGCCCGTCGGAGGCGGCGACCCAGCGGACCAGCTCGGCGGTGTCGGGGTCGCGCAGATACCGTGCGTCGTGCGCGCCACGCGCGCCGTCCGCCGCGGACAGATAGGGCCCTTCGACATGGATGCCGGCTACGGAGTGGGCGAGTAGCGGATCGCTGCGTACGGCGGCCGCGATGGTTTCCAGCGCGTGGACGATCTTGCCTTCTCCGGCTGTGATGACGGTGGGGAAGAACGTCGTGGTCCCCGCCGCCCACTGGGCCTCGGCGAGCCGGCGAACGGTGTCGACGGTGATGTCGTCGGCGTTGATGTCATGGCCGCCATAGCCGTTGACCTGGAGATCTACCAGGCCGGGGATCAGAATGGGCAGGCTTTCCGGCCCGTTTGGTCCATTTGGTCCACCGTGTTCGACCGAGCGGATACGCCCATGGGTGTCGGTGATTATGCGGGCCGTGCGCCCGTCGAGGAGCCGCCCGTGCATCAGCCCTTCACCGCCCCCGCCACCAGGCCCGAGCTCATCCGGGAGTGGACCGACATGAACAGGGCGATCACCGGTACGGCGATCAGGGCGGAGCCGGCCATGACGCCGCCCCAATCGGTGGCGGAAGTCTCGCTGCTGAAGCTGCGCAGCCACAGCGGCAGCGTCGCGTGGTCGGTCTTCGTCATGACGATGAGGGCCAGGTTGTACTCGTTCCAGGTGTGCAGGAACGCGAAGACCGACGAGGTGATCAGCCCCGGTCCCAGCAGGGGCAGGGTGACGCGGAAGAACGCGCCGACCCGGCTGCAGCCGTCGACCATGGCTGCCTCTTCCAGGTCCGCGGGAATGTTGTCGATGAAGCCGCGCAGCAGCCACATCGTGAACGGCACGTTCCCGCCCAGACACAGCAGCGACAGGCCGGTGACGGAGCTGAGCAGATTCCAGTCGTCCAGCATCCGGAACTGAGAGATGAACAGCGCTTCGGCCGGCAGCATCTGCACGACGATCACCAGCATGACCAGTGCGCCGCGGCCCTTGAAGCGGAACCGGCTGGCGGCCACCGCCGCCATGAACCCGAAGAGCACGGCGAGGACGACCACCACCGAGGTGACAGTGGCGCTCATCCGCAGCGCCGACCAGAAATTGTCGTCCTGAAGGACCCCGGAGAAGTGCTTGAAGGTGCCGGGGAACGGCACGAACTTCGGGGTGAGGCTGAACAGTTCGGATGTCGGCACGAACGCGGTGTTGACCATCCAGTACACCGGAAAGACCCACACCAGGGCGGCCAGGACCGCGAGCGCGTTGAGCACGGAGCGTCGACGGGTGCGCCGCCTTCGCGCGCCGGTCAGGGGCTTGGGCCCGCCGGCGGGAGAGGGAGGGGTCTTGGCCGCGCCATCACTGGCGCGGGCCATGGTGGATGCGCTCATCGGTCCGCCGCCTCCTTTTGCTGCTTGAGCAGCGTGGCGATGTACTTCCAGGTCAGCAGCAAGGTGAGCAGCAGAACGACGGTCGCCAGAGCGGAGGCGACACCGTAGTCGCCCTGGCCGATGCCGAGCCGGTATACGGCCGTGCCCAGCAGGTTGGTGTCCTCGGTGGAGCCGCCGCTTTGCTGCAGGACGTAGATCTGGGTGAAGACTCGCAGGTCCCAGACGATCTGCAGCAGTCCGACGATCATGATGACGGGCAGGACCAGCGGCAGAGTCACGCTTCTGAAGCGGCGCCAAGCGGAAGCCCCGTCCAAGGAGGCCGCCTCCATGACCTCGGCGGGCACCTGGCTCAGGCCCGCGTAGCTCATGAACGCCACCAGCGGGACGCTCATCCAGACCACGATCAGTGCGGCCACCGTGAACAACCCGATCGGATCCGCTGTCCAGGCATGCCCCTCCATCCCGGACATGCCCAGGTGGGACAGCAGCCAGTTGACGACGCCGTAGCGGCTGTCGAACAGCCACTGCCACACGGTCATGGTGACCATGACAGGCATGGCCCACACCAGGAGCAGGCAGACCTGCAGTACCAGCCGGGCCCACCGGCTGATCGCCGTCATCAACGCAGCCAGGCCCACTCCGACCACCATGGTCAGGCTCATGCAGACGAGGCAGAACACGATGGAGCGTACGAGGACCTCGAGCATCGCCGGGTCGCTGAGCACGGTCTTGTAGTTGTCCAGACCCACCCATGCAGGCGGCTGGCCGAACTGCTGGCGCAGCCCGAACTCCTGGAAAGACATGACGAGTTGACGGACCAGCGGGTAGCCGAGGGCCACAATGACGGCCAAGAACATCGGCGCCGCCAGAAGATACGGCGTCACAGGGGTTCTGGACCGGCGCCGGTCGGGCGGCGCGGACACGTCCTTCAGGTCGGTGGTCATTTCTTGTTCAGGACTTCCTCGATCTTGCCGTCAGTGGCCTTGGCCAGCTTCTCGGCGGATCCGCCGCGGGCCAGCTTCGCCCAGAAGTCGGCCGGGATGTTGTTGCCCTGGACCACCGCCCAGTTCTCCGCGGACGGGGTGAGCACGGAGCTCGCGGCGATCTGCTGCTGCAGCCGCCCGCTGGCCATCCCCTCGGGGACCGCATCGGCGTAGGCGATGTTGCCCGGAATCCAGCCCTGTGCGGCGACCTTGGTCTGGAACTCCTTGCTGTAGATCAGCTTCAGAGCTTCCTGCGACAGCGACTTGACCTGTGACTTCGCCGAGATGCCGACGCTGGAACCGCCGGAGAAAGAGTGGCCCACACCGCCCGGCTCGACCGGCGGGATCGCCATCACCGCAGTGTTCTTCTTCATCTCCGAGGAGATGTTCTGCTCGGCGAAGGTACGGCCGGACATGATCGCGACCTCGCCGTTGTTGTACGGCACCCAGGGCGCCGCACCCTGTTCGGAGGAGTCCTGCGCTCCCAGAGCAGCGGTCTTCCACAACTGCTGCAGCATGGAGAACCCTGCCTTGGCCTGCGGGGTGTCGAGCGTGCCCTTCCAGGTGCCGTCGGAGTTCCGCTTGGCGTAGTTGGCGCCCTGGGAGAAGATCCATGCCTCCATGAAGTGGTTGTCGGAGGCCGGCAGGTAGATGCCCTGGAAGTTCTTGCGCTTGTCGGGGTTGGCCTCCTTCACCTTCTGCGCGGCACTGACCAGTTCGCCCAGCGTCTTGGGCTGAGCCACGTGCGCCTTTTCGAACATGTCCTTGCGGTAGTAGATGACGCTCGCCCCGCCGTACAGCGGCAGCGCGTACTTCTTTCCGCCCGACGTTCCCGCCTCGACGAAGCTGGGGATCAGTTTCTCACCGCCGAGCTCCTGGTAGATGGGGCTCAGGTCGGCGAAGGCACCGATGCTGGCGAAGGTCGACGACGTCGTGTTGCCGATCTCGACGATGTCCGGTGTTTCCTTCTCGCTGGCCATCGCGGTCTGCAATTTGGCGACGATGTCGTCCCACTGCTGGATCTCGATCTTGAGAGTGGAGCCGGGGTGCTGCTTCTCGAACTGGGACTTGAGGTAGTCCTGCGCGGGCTGCGGAATCGAGTCCTTCATGAACCACACCCGCACGGTGCCCTTCTTCGGGCCGCCGGACAGGGAATCGTTTCCGCTACCGGAGCCGGCTGAACAACCGGCTACCAACAGGCCGACGGCCGCGGCCGCCGCCGTCGTTCTGACAATCTTTGCGTCCATTGCTGGTCTCCATCGGTGAAAGGTGGTGAGTGGGCGTGCAGCCCTACAAAGCGGCGCGGACCTGCTCCAGGACGGTGATCGGTGCCAGCAGCGTGTCGGTGGCCAGCGGCGGTCTGCCGGTCCTGAGCATCTGCAGGAAGACCTTCAGGCCCGGCTCCACGTAGTCGGCGTTCAGCTCGATGTCGCGGCTGACCAGCCCGTACCGACCCACGATCTCGACGTGGAACGGCACCCGCCCGGCCTCGGTGGGGGTGACCATCTGCAGCGTGACCAGCACGCCTGCCGGGCTGCAGTACCGGGCCACGACGGTGCCCGCCACCCGTTCTACCTCCACCGGTCCCGGCGTGCCCGGGGCCAGGCGCTGGGCGAGGTCGGCGGCATGAATACCGTAGAAGAAGATCCCGCTGTGTTCGCTGTCCGGGTCGGCCGGGCCGGTCACGGTTACGGTCTGGAGGTCCCCGATGTCGGTGGCAGCCTCCTCGACCCGGTCGGCGTCGGGTACCCATCGCACCGCCGAGTACGACGTCATCGGCGCCCCACCACGGTCAGCCGCTTCGATGATCGCCCGCGCGTCCTTGATGCTCGCAGCCAGCGGCTTGTCCACCCAGACCGGCTTGCCCGCCTCCAGGAACGGCACCGCCTCCGCCCGGTGCGCGGCACCGTCGCGGTTGGTGACGATCAGGGCGTCGACGGAGTCGATCAGCTCGGCCGAGGTGGCCATGACGGGCAGGTCGCCGCCCAGGGCGGCCAGTTCCCGGTTGCGTTCGTCATCGGGGCCGACGAGGGCGACCACCCGGACCTGTGGGGAGATTCTCTTGACGTTGAGGTGGTGGAGGATCTCCTCGGCGTGGCTGTTCTCGGTACCGACGATCGCGATGCGCAGTGTTTCGCTCATGGTTCAGCTCTCCTGGAGGTCGACGGGGCGGCCGGTGCGGGCGGATTCGTAGACGGCCAGGACGACCGCGAGCGAGCGGCGTGCCGCCGCGAGCGTGACGGCCGGTTCGCGACCGGTACGGATCGAGGCCACGAAGTCCTCGTACTGAGCCAGGTGCGCGTTGTCGACCAGGCTCCAGCCCTCGCGCAGCGGCTCCTCGGACGGCAGCGGCGCAGGAGCGACACGGTCCGAGAAGTGGAAGTACTCCAGCCGGTCATCGGCCATCACCGCGGTTCCCCGATCGCCGTGGACCGACAGCCGAACCGGAAGGCCGGGATAGGCAGCGGTGCTGGCCAGCAGCAGTCCCACCGCGCCGTTCTCGAACCGGATGGTGGCCGCCGCCAGGTCCTCCACCTCGATGTCCTGGTGGGCCACCCGACCGGTCTGCGCGCTGACCTGCACCGGCTTGCCCAGCATCCACAGCAGCAGGTCCAGGGCGTGGATGCCCTGGTTCATCAGTGCGCCGCCGCCGTCGACCGCCGCCGTGCCGCGCCAGTCACCGGAGTCGTAGTAGGCCTGCGGGCGGAAGAACGCCGACTCGGCGATCCCGGAGGTGGTGCGTCCCAGCCGTCCCGCGTCCACGGCGTCCTTGATGAACGCCGCGGGCGGCTGGAAGCGGCGCTGGCTGATGACGGACACCGTGCGGCCGCTGCGACGCTGGGCGGCAATGATCCGGTCGGCCGCGTCCAGCGTGATGTCCACGGGCTTTTCGATGAGTACGTGCTTGCCCGCGTTCAGCGCCTGGATCGCCGCGTCCGCGTGCAGGGCACTGGGCAGACACACGGCGACCGCGTCGATCTCCTCGGCGGCGTACGCCTCGGCGGCGCCGGCGTAGGCACGGGAGTTGTGCTCCTTGGCCAGGGTCGTGGCCTTGTCCAGGTCGCTGTCGATGACGGCGGCGAGCTCGGTCCGGGGATCGCTCTCGTGGAGCGTGCTGATCAACCGGGCATGTACGGCACCGATGACACCGGCGCCCAGCAGGGCGAAACGCATGGTTGTTCCGTCACTTTCGAGAGGTACTGAGGTTTGCGCGGTTCACGCACAAGGCGTCAGAGGGAGAGGTCAGAGGGAACGGGCCGGGGGCGCCGACCAGGCGATGCTCGTACCGCCGGTGTAGGCGGACTGCTGGGCCAGCAGTGACAGCCGGGTGGCCAGAAGGCTGTGACCGGTGGAGATGTCAGGCGCCTCACCCTGTGTCAGGGCCCGCAGGGGAAGCTGGGCAGGCCGAAAGCCCTCGGGCAGTTCGACGTCGTGCGTGGCGTCCTCGTCGGTGGTCACCACCAGACGGCGGCGGGCCCACAGCAGGTCGGCGGTGCCGAGGGTGCCGACCAGCCGCATCCGGTAGTCGCCGTGCACCGTGGAGGCCGCCGGGGTCATCCAGCTGACCTCGGCCGTGACCAGGACACCCGCGCTCGCGAAGGTCGCGACGCCATAGGGGGCGAAGTCCGTCGTCCCGGGCACCGTGCCGGCGACGTTTCCCCGCACGGTGCCAGCGGTGAGGTCGGTGAAGCACAAGGCGGCATCGATGTCGTGAACGACCAGGTCGGCCAGGATCCCTCCATAGCGGGCCCGGTCGAAGAACCATCCGGGCCGCTGCGGCCGGTTGAGCTTGTGCGGCGCGGAGGACAGCACGCCGGTGATCTTCCCGAGTGTGCCCGCCCGCACCAGCTCGAGCGCGGCGAGCGTCTCCGGGTAGTACCGCTTCTCCAGCATCAGCACCACATGACGTCCGCTGCGCTGGGCCGCCAAGGCGATGGCATCGACCTCGTCGAGGGTGGTGCACAAGGGCTTGTCCGCCAGCACATGACAGCCGGCGTCCAACGCGTCGATGACGATCCGGCCCCGGTCGCCGTAGACGCCCGCCGTCACGACCACATCGGCCCGCACCTCATCCAACATCCGGCGGTGATCGGTGAAGACGCGCGCCCCGTACGACGCAGCACACTTTTCGGCCAACTCGCGCACGGGATCGGCGACGGCAACCAACTGCAGATCCGGGGACCGGCTCACTTCGTCGAGCACGTAGTCGACATGAGGATGGGCTGCACCTGCAACAACGATCCGTGTCATGGCCTGAACTGAACCATGCAACCGTTTGCATCGTCAACGGCTCACACAGAGAAAGTTCTGCCGCAGCGCATCCGTCACCGGGGCGCGGGTCCCGTGGTGGCGCGGATCACCAGGTGCGTGGCGACGGTCAGCCGTTCCGGTTCCGTGTGCCCCGTCTCCAGCATGCGCACCAGGAGGTCGGCCGCCGCGGTTCCCGCGGTGGCCGACGCGGCAGACACGCTGGTCATGGCCGGTGTGGTGAGCGCGGCGAGCGTGTCGTCACAGCCCATGAGGCCGAAATCGTCGGGCACGTTGATGCCCCGTAGTTCCAGGCCGGCCAGCACTCCCTGGGAGACCACGTCGTCGAACGCGACCGCTGCCGTCGCCCCCGATTCCACCAGCGCGGACACCGCGTCCCGGCCCGCCGCGTAGCTGGGGCGTCCGACCTCGACGATCTCGACCTGCACGTCCACGTCGGCGGCTGCCTGCCGGATGGCCGCCCGGCGCTGCTGGTCGGACCAGGAATCGCGCGGGCCGGCCAGATAGGAGATCTTGCGATGCCCCAGCCGCTTGAGGTGCACGACCCCCTCGATCATCCCGCCCGAGGAGTCGATGAGCACCCGAGGAATTCCCTCGATGTCCCGGTTGACCAGGACGGTCGGGCGGCTGGCGGCCAACTCCCGCACCACCTCTGCCTCAAGCCGCGAGGAGGCCAGAATGAACCCGTCCACCTGCGGGCTGAACCGGGCGGCCAGTTTGGCCTCCCGGGCAGCGGACTCGTCCGAGTCTCCGAGGAAGACGGCCAGGTCGGCCTGCTCGGCCCGCGCCTGCACCGTGCGCACCATGGGCGGGAAGAACGGGTTGGCCACGTCGGGCACGACCATCGCGATGTTGCCGAACCGCCCGGTCGACAGTGCCCGTGCCGCAGGGTTGACGATGTAGCCGAGCCGCTCCGCGACGGCCCTGACGTGATCGACGGTCTCGCGGCTGAGCAGGTCGGGACGGCTAAAAGCACGCGACACCGTGGAGCGTGAGACCTCGGCGGCGACGGCCACGTCGCCGATGGTGATTCCGGAGGAGGAGCGTGGGCGAGTCGGCATGCGCACACCTTACGGGGCGATGCCTCTTGACGTGCAAACGGTTGCACTTCAGACTCCCGGACATGCCACTAAACGACCTTGGCGACAGACTGAAGGTGTTCCCGGACAGGCAGGCGCTCGGCGAGGCAGCTGCCGAGGAGATAGCGCACCGGCTCCGCCTGATCTTGTCCGAACAGCACCACGCCCGCATGATTTTCGCCGCGGCGCCCAGCCAGACCGAGACGCTCGCCGCCCTGACCCGTCAGCCGGACATCGACTGGAACCGCGTCACGGCCTTCCATATGGACGAGTACCTCGAGCTGCAGCCCGAGGCGCCGGAACGCTTCGGCAATTGGTTGCGCACGGCCCTGTTCGATCAACTTCCCTTCGCCGCTGTCCACTACATCGACACGACCCGCGCAGAGACGCCCCAAGCCTGCGCCGACCGCTACGCACAGCTTCTGCTGGAAGACCCGATCGACATCATCTGCCTGGGAATCGGCATGAACGGCCACCTGGCCTTCAACGACCCGCCCGTGGCGGACTTCACTGATCCCCAGGCAGTCAAATCGGTCTCCCTCGACCAGGCATGCCGCGAGCAGCAAGTCGCCGACGGCTGCTTTCCTGCCCTGGCCGATGTGCCCACGACCGCGATCACGGTCACGATCCCGACGCTCATGAGTGCCGCCCACCTGTTCTGCATGGTTCCCGGCGCACTCAAGGCCATCGCGGTGCGGGCAACGGTGCAGGAGCCCCTGACCATCCGGTGGCCCAGCACCATCCTGCGCACTCACCCGTCGTGCACCATCTACACGGACGTTCACGCGGCCGCACTGCTCGACCAGGACATCCGTATCGCGCCATAACGCCCCTCGCGTACGCGGCCTTCAAGCCGCCAGTCCTGCTGTCCATTTCCTCGGATCCTCGGCTGTGCCCTGCATGGCAGGGCACAGCCGAGGCAGATTCCCGGCCTCGCCGGTACCTCGGCCGCGGGTGCCCTCACGTCCGACCGGGAAACGGGCAGGACCGTACCGTTCCGTATACCGCCCCCCATGCTCAGGAGACTGGTTGTGCCTGTCATTCCCTATCCTCGCCCGCGTTCGATGACCACGCGGACGGGCGGCGCCGCCTTCGACGCCCCCGTGGTCGTGGCCGTGGACGATTCCCTGCCGGCGCAGGGCTATCGACTGCACACCGGACCGGCCGGCATCGACCTCCACCACCGCGACGCAGCCGGTCTGCGCTACGGCCTGCAGACCCTCGATCAACTGCGAGCCGACCAGGACTTTCCCAAGACCGGCTACAAGATCGCCGACCACCCCGACTTCGCCATCCGAGGCTTCCTGCTCGACATCAGCCGCGACCGGGTCCCGACCCGCCGCACCCTGGAGCGATGGGTGTCCCTGCTGTCCCTGGCCCGCTTCAACCAGCTCGAACTCTACTGCGAACACACCTATGCCTACCGCGACCACCAAGAGGTCTGGCGGGACGCCTCCCCACTCACCGCCGAAGATCTGCGATGGCTCGACGCCCGCTGCGCGGCGCACGGCATCGACCTGGTGGCGAACCAGAACACCTTCGGCCACATGGAGCGCTTCCTGGGCCACGCCACCTATGCCCACCGGGCCGAGAACCCAGACGGGTTCGAGCGCGGCGGGGCCCACTGCCCACCCGGCACGCTGGCACCCACGGCGGACAACGCCGCTTTCGTCACAGCTCTGTTGGAGGAGATGACCGGCAACCTCCGCACCAGGCGCATCAACATCGGAGCCGACGAACCGTTCGAACTCGGCACCGGACACTCCCGTGAACAGACCACCCGCGACGGCGTCGGCGACGTCTACCTGACCCACCTTGAGCGCATCATGCGGCCCTGGCTGGACGCCGGGTACACCGTGCAGTTCTGGGCCGACGTTTTCGCCGAGCACCCCGAACTGATGGACCGCGTGCCGCAAGGAGCCGTACCCGTCATCTGGCAGTACGACTCACCACGGCAAGCCGCCGATGTCATCGCGGCCGACACTGAGGAACTGAGGTCCTGGCAGCGCACGGGCTCGGACGTGGACCGGCTGCGCGACGGCTTCCGCGGACGGGCCAAAGTGCTGGTCGAGGCCGGAATCGCGTTCTGGGTCGCTCCCGGCACCGGCAACTGGAACTCGCTGATCGGCCGACTCGACAACGCCATGGAAAACATGGTCGACGCGGCGGAAGCGGGACTCGAAAACGGCGCCGAGGGCTTCCTGCTCACCTCCTGGGGCGACCAGGGCATGTGGGACCCGCCGTCGATCACTTTCGGGCCGGCCGTCTTCGGCGGCGCCGTCAGCTGGTGCCTTCAGAGCAATCGCGACCTCGACATCGCCGCCGTCCTCAACGACCACGTGCTGCTGGACCCAACCGGCCTCAGCGGAACCGTACTCGACCGGCTGGGCCGCATCACCCGCGCCCTCAACCCCCCACTTCTCAACGCTTCCCCGCTCACTCGCGCCCTGCTGCCGGACCCCACCTGCCCGATGCGAACCAACCCGTCGCCGCAGGATCTCGACGTCGCCGCCACGACGCTGGCCGCCTGCCGCCTCGATCTCACCGCTGCCGAGCCCGCGGCCGGCGACGGTGATGTGCTGCTCCGTGAACTCGACCAAGCCATCGCCCTCGCGCAATTTGCGGTGCGCCTGCTCCAGGCTCGCGTGCAGGCACGTGCCGAGGCCACTGCGATCGATCCCACCACAGCCCACCGCCTCCTTCGAGAACTCGAACCACTCCTGGCAGAACAACGTTCCTGCTGGCTCCTGCGCTCCCGGCCAGGAGGGCTCGACGAGAGCATCGCCCGCTTCGGGCGTCTCCGCCACCAACTGCAACTGGCTGCCCAGCAATGACCACCTCACCTATGGCACGCACTTGAGCTGCCCCGAGTGTCGTAGAGCCCGACCCTGATTGGTTCAGGCGGACTGCGGAGTTTGCTCCTGGCTCCGCCAGAAGGCTTCCTCGTACTCGGCAGGCGGTACGTAGTCGAGCGCGGAGTGGAGACGCTCCTCTGTACCACGTGACCCACTCGAAGATCGCCCGTTCGACCTGGTCGACGCCCTTCCAGGGGCCCTGCATTTCCATCAGCCCGGCCTTGAACGTGCCGCTCAGGGTCTCGACCGTCGCATTGTCACAGCTGTCCGCAACGGATCCGACCGACGCCGGTGGTGACGGCCAGCCCTCGCCCCGTCGTGAACAGCGTCCTGGGCGACAAGGACTACAGTTCCAACGCGATCCGCCCCTGGCTCAGCCACCGGGGCATCCCGCACACCATCCCCGAGCCCACCGACCAGGCACACGACCGACTCAGGCGCGGCGGCCGGCCACCAGCGTTCGACCGCAACGTCTACAAGCAGCGCAACGTGGTGGAACAGTGCTTCAACCGCTTGAGGCAGTGGCGCACCCACCCGCTACGACAAGACCGCCCGGTCCTACGAGGCAGCAGTCACCCTGGGGGTTCACCCAAGATCGTGGACACCGTGCGTTATGCGGCGAGCGCCACCTTAACCGATCGCCGTTCGAAGGTGATCGGACTGATATTCCCGATGGCGGTGTGGCGCCTTCGGGTGTTGTATCGGGTGATCCAGCGGAAGACTTCCCGGCAGGCTTCACGGGCCCCGTCCCACCGCTTCTTCCCCTTCAACGTCTCTCGTTTCAGGGTGGCGTTGAAGCTTTCCGCGGCGGCGTTGTCCGCGCTCGTGCCCACGGCGCCCCGGCTTCTGGTCACGCCGAGTTCGGTGCAGAGGTCAGCGAAGTCCTTCGAGCAGTACTGGGCTCCGTTGTCGCTGTGGAACACCGCGTCCCGCAGCCCCGGGGAACCCCGGTTGACCGCCGCCATTCGCAGCGCGTCGGTGATCAGCTCTGTGCGCATGTGCGTCGCGATGGACCACCCGGCCAGACGCTTCGAGCGCAGGTCCAACACCGTTGCCAGGTAAAGGAATCACCGTCGCCGATCGGCAGGTACGTGATGTCGCCCACGTACCTGGTGTTGATCGCGGGCGCGGTGAAGTCCCGCTGGAGCAGGTCCGGCACCGGCGTCGGCGAGGGCTCGGGGATCGTGGTGCGGACCTTCTTGCGCAGGTGCACCCCGACGATGCCGTGTGTCAGCCGCGCCGGGGGTAGAGGGTGCAGGTGTTGTTGGCGCGCCGGTTGTACGGGAGCTTGCCGAGCAACGTCGCCATGCCGCACCGGTTGATGAGCGCGGAGACCACCAGGCCACAGCCGACGGCGGCCGACACCACGCGCAGGCCGGGTACGAACAGGTCGGCGATCAGCCCGAGGACGATCAGGGAGCCTGCGCCGAGGCGGACCTGACGGTCCATCGGCCACACCGTCGGGGCGCCGGCCGACCGGTCGAGGGGGAGTCCGTCGCGGGCCCAGGCGCTGGTGCCGCCGGTCAGGTCGAGGGCGGGGATGCTTGCCTTCGCCAGTTTGGCGCGGGCGGTCTGGGAGCGGGCCCCCGAGGCGCAGACGAGGACGAGGCCGCCGTCCCGGGCGGCGGTGCGCAGTTCGGGCAGGGCCTGCTGGAGCCGGTCGAGGGGAATGTTGCGGGCACCGGGGATGTGGCCGTCGGCGTACTCGCCGGGGGAGCGCACGTCGATGACCGTGAGGTCGTCCAGGCGGGAGTGCAACTGCTGCGGGGTCAGCGTCGGGTTCATGGGGGAGAGGCTTCCTTCGGTGAGGGGGTGGGCCAGCTCGGCCTGGGTGGTCCGAGCCGGAAGCAGGGATGCGGGCGAGGGTGTCAGTGCAAGGTGTCGGCGAGCATGAGCGCGGCGACGGCCAGCAGAGTGATCGCGAAGATCTTCTGCAGCGTGCGGCCGGAGAGCTCCTCCGCCCAGCGCTTGCCGTCCCAGGCGCCGAGGATCGCCGCGCCGGTGAAGGGGCCGACGATCGTCCAGTCGATCGCTGCGGCGCTGCCCAGGCGCGGGGCCAGCGCGGCCAGCGAGTTGGTGCTGATCACCAGCAGGCTGGTGCCGATCGCCTCGGCCATGGGGAACGCGAGGACGGACACCAGGGCGGGCACGGCCAGGAACCCGCCGCCGACGCCGAGCAGGCCGGTGACACCGCCAAGGCCCGCGCCTGCGGCTGCGGCCTTGCCGGGTCCGGAGGCATTGGCCGGCTTGGTCTCGCGCCGGGGTGCCAGCATCCGCCAGGCGGCCAGCGCCGCCAAGAGGGCGAAAGCCGCGGTGAGCAGCGTGCCGGGGAGTTCAGCGGAGACCGCCCCGGCTGCTGCGGCTGCCGGCAGTCCGGCGGAACATCGCGCCGGTGCGCCAGCGCACCCGGCCCGCTCTGGCATGGGCGAGCAGTGCGGTCAGGGAGGTGGCGGCGACGCTGGCGGTGGTGGCCTGGGCCGGGGTGAAGTGCAGTAGGCAGATCAGGGCGGGGACGGCGAGCATGCTGCCTCCGCCGCCCAAGCCGCCGAGAGCCAGGCCGACCACGCCCGGCGGTGAGGGCGAGGATGAGCGTGGTCATTCGGTGTGCCCGTGGTGCCCATGGCTGGTACGGACGGGAAGGCCCGCCTGCGCCCAGGCCTGCATGCCGCCGGTGACGTTCAGAGCCGTGATGCCACGTGCGGTGAGGATCTCGGCGGCTCGCTGGGAGCGGCGGCCGGAGCGGCACACACACAGCACCGGTCGCCCGTCGAGGTCGCGGGGAACAGGAGCGTTCGCGGCGAGGAGGCTCAGCGGGAGCGGTACGGAGCCCGGGGCGTGTCCGGCGGCGTACTCGGCCGGTTCCCGTACGTCGAGGAGGACGGCTTCGCCCGTGAGCGAGCGGGTGTGGGCGTCGATGGGGGATATTCGTGCCGGGCCCGGAGTGCGGTGCAGCGGTGGCATGTGGATCTCTTCCGTGGTGGATCTTGGGGCGAGGCGGCGGGCCGGCGGTGCCGTCAGTCGGTGGCGAGCAGGCCGGTGTCGCGGGCGGTGGCGAAGCTGTCGTCGACGGCGACGACTCGGCGGCCGGCGGCGTCCAGCAAGGAGGCGGCGATGGCGGCGCGCATCCCGCCGGCGCAGTGCACCCACACCACCCCGTCGGGGACCTCGTGCACGCGACGGTGCAGTTCGGGCAGCGGGATGTGCACCGAGCCGTCGATGTGCCCGGTCGCCGCGCGCTCGGAGGTGCGCCGGACGTCCAGTACCACCGGGTACTCGCCGCGGGTGCGGGCCTCGGCCAAGTCGGTGAAGCGGGCACGGGGGTGGGAGCGCAGCTCCGCCGGGCTCTGGACCCAGTGCTCGGGCGTGCCGGTGGCGGCTGCGGCGGGGCGGTCGATGCCGACCCGGACCAGCTCGCGCTGGGCGGCGGCGATCTGGTCGGCCGTCTCGGCGAGCAGGGTGACCGGCTTGCCCCACGGGATGAGCCAGGCCAGGTAGGTGGCGAGGCTGCCGTCGAGCTCGAAGTTGAGCGCGCCGGCGACGTGGCCGTCGGCGAAGGCGACGCGGTTGCGCAGGTCCACCACCCACTCGCCGGCGGCCAGCCGCTCGGCGATCTGCGCGGCATCGGCGCGTCGCGGCACGGTCAGGTCGACGGGGGCGGGGCCGGAGGCATTGGCCGGGCCCATGTGGGTGTAGTAGGCGGGGACGTCGTCGAGCTGGGCCAGCAGGCCGGCGACGAAGACGTCGATGTCCTTCATCAGTGCCTCGTTGCGGACCTTCTCGGCCCCGATCGTGGTCGACACGTCCGCGGCCTGCGTGGCGGAGCAGAAGCTGCCGAAGCCGTGTGTGGGCAGTACCTCCACGTGGTCCGGGAGCCGGGCCAGGCGGTGGGCGGAGGCATGCTGGGCACGAGCGAGGGACTCGGTCAGCCGGGGGTCGACCAGGTCGGGACGGCCGACGGTGCCGATCAGCAGCGATCCGCCGGTGAACGCGGCCACGGGAGCCCCGCTGCCCTCCAGTACGTAGGAGGTGTGGTGCGGCGTGTGCCCGGGGGTGGCCACCGCCCGCAGCACCAGACCGTCCTCGATCACGGCGGTGTCGCCATCGGCCACCGGCACGCGGGTGAAGGCCACCTCGGCCGCCGCCGGGACCAGGTAGCGGGCCCCGGTGATCCGGGCCAGCTCCAGACCGCCGCTGACGTAGTCGTTGTGCAGGTGGGTCTCCACCACGTGTGTGATCCGCACCCCGCGCCGGGCCGCCGCGGCCAGGATCTGGTCGATGTCCCGGGGCGGGTCCACCGCCACCGCCGCGCTTCGCCCGCCGGCCAGGTAGCTGCGATTGCCCAGTCCCTTCAGGGCCAGCGCCTCCACGAAGCACATGTGTTCCTCCCTTAAAAATACCCCCCGGGTATCTGATTGATTACGCGTCGCGTACCCCGCCCGTACTTTCCAGAGCCTGGTCACATCTCGCGGCGAACCGGAGCGCGATCCCGACTCCCCCACGTCAAAGCTGTGTTCGATTAGTTGCGACATCACACGCCCTCGGCGGGGCGACATCTCGCACCGGCAGGCCGGCCACCACTGGGGTGCGTCAGCGCTCGGCCGTCAGCGACGGCGAAACGCCGCCGACGCCCCGGGCGGAGCCGGGTACGCCCTTCCTCGCCCTGGCCTGACCAGGGTGGGCGGGGCCGGGCGCGACCCGGGCCGCCCGGCGTCGCTCATGGGCGGAACAGCCGCCAGAATGCCGTCGCCACTTCGGAGGCGGGCGCCGGGTGCTCGCCGGTGATCCAGTGGGCGACCACGCCCAGCAGCGCGCCGGCCAGGTAGGCCGCGTGCAGGTCCACGGGCACGTCGTCGAACCCGGGGGGGCGCGTACCGGCGCGGAACCGGTCGTCCAGCGCGGCGGTCACCTGCTCGCGCATCCGCCCGCAGAACCCGGCACTGCCCTGATCGCCCAGCACGCGCCGGTAGACGGCGGCCCTGGCCGCGATGTGCCCGAACAGCTCGACCAGCGCCTCGGGGGCCCGGTCGGGCGGAGCGTCGGCGGGACACCGGCGAGCCGCGCAGGCTACGTAGGCGATCGCGTCGTCCATCGCATCCACCACCAGTGCGTCCACGTCCGGGTAGTGCTGGTAGACCGTGGCGCGGTTGATCCCGGCGCGCTTGGCCACCGCGGAGATCGTGATCGCGTCCAGGTTCTGCTCGGTCGCCAACTCCAGGATCGCCTCCCGGAGCCTGGCTCGGGTGCGCTGTACACGGGGGTCATCCAGGTTCATGCCCCCACTGTACGACACTCGTCGCGTAAACCGCATCTGTTGCTTAGGCGACGAGTGTCGCTTACTGTCGAGGGTATGCGAATCGAGATCTGGGCGGACATGGTCTGCCCCTGGGCGTACATCGGCAAGCGGCGACTGGAGAAGGCTCTCGTCGACTGGGACGGCGAGCCGGTCGAGGTGGTGTGGCGACCGTTCCGCATCGACCCGACCGCACCGGTCCCCGCCACCCCGCAGGAGGAGGCGGCACAAGAGGAGCAGTCGCCGCACGAGCCGCTGCGTGACGTGCACGACGGCGAAACCCCGCAGGCGTGTGCGCTCGGACCGGTTCCCGCGGAGCACGGCCTCCCTATCGCTATCGCCGAGATCGCCGCCGCCGAGGGGCTCGGGCCGACCTGGGGCGCGGCCTGGCGCGCCAGCAGCCACGACGCGCACCGGCTGCTCGCCCTGGCCTACCAGCACGGTGGTGCCGACCTGCAGCACGCCCTTGCCGAAGCCGTGATGAAGGCGCACTTCACCGAGGGTCGCGACATCAGCCGCGCCAACGTACTGGAGCAACTCGCCACCGGCGCCGGGTTCCCCGAGGCCTCCACACTCCTGGCCGACGGAGCCGCCGATCGCCAGGTCAAGGAACTGCTGCTGACCGGCAAGGCCCGGGGCATCACCACCTCCCCGACCCTGGTCGTGGGCGGCGAGGCCCTGGCCGGCGCCCAGCAGCCGGAGGTGATCGCCGACTTCCTGCGCGGTGCCGCTGGGCAGGAGTACCGGAAGCTGCCCGCCGAGGTCGAGCGGCTTCGGTACGCCGAGTCGCTGCTGGACAAGCGCGACCCGCTGGGCGCCCTCGCCCTGCTCCAGCCGCTGCTCGCAGAGCACGGCGACGACCCCGGCGTACGACTGCTCGCCGCCCGCGCCTACTTCGCCTCCGCCCAGCTCCGCCGGGCAGCAAGTGTGCTGGAGGACCTGGTCGCCCGGACGCCGGACGACTCATACGCCCGGCTCCTGCTTGGCCGAACGCTGATGCGACAGGGCAGGACGGAGGCGGCATCCGTCCATCTCTCCCTGGCCTCCGCCATGACTCCCGAGTACACGGTGTGATCCACCGACCTCGGTCGGGAGCGGGTGCGGGCCGGTGGCTTCCGCCGTCGGCGGTGGAGCCGTCCAGGTTGATGGTGGTCGCGGGGTTCGGGGCACCGCTTGACCGCTGATGAGGGGCCTGACGACCGCCTGGTCCGGCGCAATGCCGGGCCGCTTCACGGGCGGCATGTCTGCGTAACGTGGTTGCCGGCGCGCTGGTGCCGCAGGGACGGCCGGGAGTTGAGGAGACGAGAGGCGAGGGGCACGCGCACATGGTCGATACGACCGCGATAGATCTCTTCCTCGGCCTGGACCTGGGCAAGGAGTTCCACCACGCCCACGGCCGGACCGGCGACGGCAGAACCGTGCACGACAAGCGGCTGCCCAACACCGAGCCGAAACTGCTGGAACTGTTCACCAAGCTGGTGGCGAAGTTCGGCACTGTCCTGGTGATCGTGGACCAGGTCGCCAACATCGGCGCGCTGCCGCTGACGGTGGCCCGCGCGGCGGACTGCCGGGTCGCTTACCTGCCCGGACTGTCGATGCGGCGGGCCGCCGATCTGCACCCGGGCGAGGCCAAGACCGACGCACGCGACGCCTACATGATCGCCGAGACCGCCCGCACCATGCCGCACACCCTGCGCGCGGTGGACCGCGACGACGAGGTGCTGGCCGAGCTGACCATGCTCACCGGCTACGACAACGACCTGGCCGGCGAGGTCAACCGCACCACCAACCGGCTGCGCGGCCTGCTCTCCCAGATCCCCCCTCCCTCGAACGCGTCCTCGGCCCCCGCCTGGCCTACCCCTACACCCAGGCCCTCCTTCAGCGCCACGGCTCCCCGGCCAGGCTGAAGAACCTGGGCCGGGCCCGCTGCGAGGCCCTGCTCAAGGTGCACGGCTCGCGCGAGGCACACCACCTGACCGCAGAGATCTTCGACGCGCTCGCCGAGCAGACCCTTGTCGTCCCGGGCACCGAGGCCAGCGCGCTGATCGTGCCGGGACTCGCCGCCCAACTCGCCGCCGCCCACACCCAACGCAAGCAGGCCGAGCAGGAGATCGCCGCCCTGCTGGAGGCCCTCCCTCTTTTCCACCTCCTGACGTCGCTGCCCGGCCTGGGCGTCAGGACCACAGCGGCCATGATCGTCGCAATCGGTGACGGCACGTCCTTCCCCACCGCCGGCGGCGTGGCAACGGCATCAGGAAGCGGGGACGGGCTCCAGCCGGTAGGCGTCCCCATGGGCGACCACGCGGCCGGCGGTGGGCGGTGCGAAGTGGGTGCCGAGGAGGAGGGTGTCCGTGCCGACGAGGGAGCCGAGCAGCTTGCGGCGGGTGGCCTCGGACTGCCGCGGGTCGACGTCGACGCCGAAGGCTATGACCAGGGAAAACACACCTGGGCCCTTTAGGAATTGACACTATCTGAGGAACGCCAAGGTGATCTCAACGAAAAAGAGATATCCCCAGACCAGCAGGCCTACGCCCCCCACGAACCCGCGCTTACACAGTCTCAACCAATCCCGGATATCCCCAGCACACGCCCCGCCCCGTACCTCAACTAAACCCCCGAAACGACACTGGCCAACTCTGCTCCTGATCCTGCGGGTTATCCGACGGCAAGGATCCGAGTATCAAGTGATGCCAAGCCGTCCCTCAGGCGATCGCCCCGGCTGTGACACGCCCCTTACAGAACCGGACCTGCAAGAGGCCCTGAACCGCCCCGGTTCGAATGGAGACTCGATTCCGTGAAAGGATTGAGTCATGGCACGCCCCTCTTCGTATCCCCTTGAGCTGCGCAAACGAGCGGTCCGTATGGTCGCTGAGGTTCGTGGCGATTACCCGAATGAGTCGGCCGCGCTGAGGGCGGTCGCCCAGAAGCTCGGTATCGGCTCGGCCGAGACTCTGCGGAACTGGGTCAAGCGGGACGAGATCGACTCCGGGCAGCGTCCGGGGACGACCACGGAGGA
>NZ_JBSFET010000088.1:0-24514 GCF_053594575.1 Streptomyces sp. NPDC001880 | reverse complement strand
ACCAGAGTTCGTCAGGGACCAGCCGTTGAGACAGATCAACACCCATGGCACGGCATCATGCCGTACAACCTGACGCCACGTGAGACAAGCTCTTAAACGCTTTGAATCTCCGCGAACTCCGAATCGCCCTGACCCCGGCCGTCAGCTTGGCCGCGCCTGACGCGCCGACGGGCGCCCGACATCCGTCGCCTGCGCCGCATGCACCGACCTCAAAGCAGACACCGGAGCACGGTCCTCGTGACCGGCACCACCGCCCTCAACATCGACATCTCCGCCAAGTTCAGCGCGGCGATCGTGCCCTACCCGGCCCTCGTCGCCAAACTGGCCGTCCTCGTCCTCATCCTCGTCTTCCGCTCGATCCTCGTCCCGGTCACCGCCGCCCTTGGCTTCCTGCTCGCCGTACTCGCCTCCCTCGGCGCCCTCGTCGCGGTCTTCCAGTGGGGCTGGCTCAAGGACCTGATCGGCCTGGAACAGACCGGGCCCCTCATGAGCCTCATGCCCGTCCTCCTCGTCGGCATCGTCTTCGGATTGGCCATGGACTATCAGGTGTTCCTGGTGACCCGCATGCGCGAGGCGTACGTCCACGGCGCCGACGCCCGCACCGCGATCGAGACGGGCTTCAAGCACGGCGCCACCGTCGTCACCGCCACAGCAGCCCTCATCATGATCAGCGTCTTCGCCGGCTTCGTCGACTTCCAGGACGCCATGATCAAGGCCCTGGGCTTCGGCCTCGCCATCGCCGTCCTCTTCGACGCCTTCATCGTCCGCATGACGATCGTCCCGGCAACCCTGGCCCTCCTCGGCAAGCGCGCCTGGTCCTTGCCCGCCTGGATCGACCGCATCCTCCCCGACGCCGACATCGAAGGAGAGAACCTGGCCCGGCAGGCGGCGCCCCCGCTGCCCGCCGAGGAACAGCCCGAGATCATCGTCCCCGCCCACGACGCAGCGGACACCGCTGACGGGTTCTTCCCCGGGCTCCAGCAGCCGGAGCCGCCCGCCCGAGCGGACCACGACGCTGCTGTGCGGGGCATCACGGTGTGCCGGACTTGAAGCCGACCGCTGGGCGGTGGGCAGGATCGTGGTCATCGGGCATCCATTCCTGGATCCGTCGGTTACGGGACGCCGAGTTCGAAAAGGGCGTAGCCCGCGTACGAGCCGGAGGCCAGGGCCGCGACGCCGAGGAGCATGAACTGGTGCGTCAGGCAGAGGCGGCGCAGGGCGAGGGCGAGCGGCAGAAAGAGCGGGAAGAGGGGGAGCAGATAGCGGGAGACGTTGCCGAATATCTGCTGGCTGCCCAGGACGAGGACGAGGGTGAGGACGGTGTAGACCATCAGGACGGCCGGGGGACGCAGCCGGATCAGCAGCGAGAGCAGTGCGAGCGCGAGCAGGACGACACCGACGCCGATCAGGTCCGCGAAGGGCCAGGCGGAGAGATAGTCGGAGTGGCCCACCGGGACGGATGTGAGGACGTCGAGGGTGTGCCGGCCGTAGTCCCACTCGTGGGCCCAGGCATCGGACTGAAGCCTGAAGTAGCCGCCGTAGTCACCCATTTGGTGACCCACCCAGCCGAGATAGGCGAGGAGGCCGAGCGGGGCGACGGCCATCGCGGCCACCGGACGAAGGATGCCGTCCTGGCGACGGTGGAGCGCGAGCAGGGCCGCGACGACGACGGCGGCGATCAGCGCCCCGGCGGTGGGCCGGTTGAGTCCTGCCGCGCAGGTGAGGAGACCGGCGGTGAGCCAGTGGCGGCTCAGGACGGCATGGCAGGCCCAGACGGCCAGGGCCACGTAGAGGGAGTCGGAGTAGACGGCCCACTCCACGCCGGAACCGGGCCAGACGGCCCAGAGACCGGCCGCGGCCAGCCCGGCCCGCCTGCCGCCGAGGCGTTCGGTGACGGCGTAGATGCCCAGGGCGGCGACCAAGGAGGCGACGACGGAGACCAGCAGGCCGGCGCCGTACGTGCCGAGGCCGGTGAGCTCGGAGACCAGCCGCATCAGCGCCGGGTAGAGCGGGAAGAACGCCGCCGAGTTCCCTTCGAGGGTGATCGGGCCGGTGGCGCCGGGGATCGGTATCAGCCGAGGGTCGTACCCGTGCAGGGCGATCTGCTGGTACCACCAGCCGTCCCAGCTGGCCAGGACGTCCCACGGGCGGGCGCCGCCACCGAAGCGCGGGTGCTTCGTGCGGTAGTCCCCGGCGTAGTGCAGCAGCCACATGAAGGTGGCGAAGCCTATGAACTTGAGCGTGGCGTAGACGGCCAGTACGGGGCCGTAGTGCTCGGCTGTGCGGCGCAGCCGGCGCCGACGGTCGGGGCCCGTGGTGGCGGGCTGCTGCGACAGCTTCGCGTTCCAGCTCGGGGTGCCGGTCGCGGTCGAACGGGCGGTGGTCCTGATCACGCGCGGAACACCCACGCTCGGAAGCACAGGAACCGCAGCAGCGTCGCGGCCAGGTTGGAGGCGAGGAGTACGGCGAGTTCGGTGGCCTGCCCTGCCGAGGGCACCGCGTGGTGCAGGGCGGCGAGCGATCCGCCGGTGAGAGCCAGGCCGATCAGGAGGACGATCAGGCCCCTGCCCTGGTGGCGCAGCACACCGCCGCGGCCACGGAGGCCGAAGGTGAGCCGCCTGTTCACGGCCGTGTTGGCGACGGCGCAGACCAGCAACGCGAGTGCGTTGGCGGCCTGGGATCCGGCCACCGGGCGCAGCACCGTGTAGAGGAGCAGGTATGCGAGGGTGCTGACGGCTCCTACGGCGGCGAAGCACACGAGTTGGGTGGCGAGCCTGCCCGGTGCGTCGGCGTCACCGTCGCGGAGCGACCCGCCCGGTGGCAGCGTGCCCCGCGCCAGTGCCCTGCCGATCCTGGCGATGCCGCGCAGGTCGGCCAGCGCCGTGGCGAGGATGTCGACCCGGGTGTCGGGATCGTCCACCCAGTCGACCGGCACCTCATGGATGCGCAGCCCGGCACGCTCGGCGATCACCAGCAGTTCGGTGTCGAAGAACCACCCCGAGTCCTGTATGAGGGGCAGCAGTCGCTGGGCCACATCACGCCGCACCGCCTTGAATCCGCACTGCGCGTCGGAGAAGCCCACGGCGAGGACGGAGCGCAGGAGGGCGTTGTAGCAACGAGAGGTGATTTCCCGCTTGGGGCCGCGCACCACCCGGGAGCCGGGGGCCAGGCGGGTACCGATGGCGATATCGGAGTGGCCGGAGAGCAGCGGGGCCACGAGCGGCAGCAACGCCGTCAGCTCCGTGGACAGGTCCACGTCCATGTACGCGAGTACGGGGGCCGACGAGAGCGACCAGGCGGTACGCAGCGCCCGGCCGCGCCCCTTCTCGGCCAGCCGAAGCCACTGTGCCTCGGGCAGTTCGTCCGCCAGCCGAGCGGCAATCAGCGGGGTGCTGTCCGTGCTGGCGTTGTCGGCGATGGTGATGCGGAACGGATAGGGGAAGGTCTCGCGCAGGTGGGTGTGGAGCCGTCGCACGCTCGGCTCCAAATCTATTTCCTCATTGAACACGGGGACGACGACATCCAGGACGGGCTCCCGGTGGTGCGCCGCCACCGGTGCGCGGTGCGGCAGTCGGCTCAGGTCCTTCAGGGCAAGTGACCCTTGATTTCTCATGCTTTGTCCTCTTCATGGCTTGGTATGGGGCAGGCCGAAGACACTCGGGGCGGCGGTGTGATACGGCGTTACGGGGGTGACGAGTCAGGGCTCAGGGCGAGGCGGTCGACAGCTGGTTCCGCGCGGTCGCCGTACCCGAAGGCGGGGCCGAGGTCGAGGACGGCGACACATCCTCCGTGCTCCCCGGCGAGGTCTCGGTGGCAGTGGCCGTACTCCCGGTCGCGGGCGGCGGCATGGTTTCGGTGGTCCCGTTCGGGGACGCGGGGGCAGTGGAGGGGGGCGTGCTCGGGGACGCGTCGGGTGTCGCGGGCGGGGTGGAGGACGACAGGCTCGCCGTGGGCCGTGGGCCGGGGTGGCTGGGCTCGAACCGGGGCTCATGGCCGGGCAGCAGGAACAGCCCGACACTGAGGCCGACGACGGCCAGGGCGGAGCCGACTGCCCTCTGCGCGGCTCGTCTCCGACAGCGGGCATGCACCCCTGCTCGGAGACGTTCCCGGTGCTTCGGCTCGAACGGTGCGGGCGCCTCGGTGTCACGCATCATGTGCGCCAGCTGCCGCTCGAAGTGATCCATGGGGTTCTCCTTCACCGCACCGGCTCGTTCACATCGCTCAGGAGCTTTCTCAGCTGCGCCACTCCGCGTGCGGTATGGGACCGAGCCGTGCCCACCGGGCACCCGAGCACCTCCGCCACCTGTCCCTCGGGCAGGTCCTGGTAGTAGCGCAGCACCACCGCCACCCTCTGCTTCGGCGACAACTGGGCCAGCGCGGCCTCCAGCCGAGAACGCTCCACCACGTCCGCGGACACATCGCCGACCACTGCCGCCTCGGGCAGATGCTCGACGGGGCGTTCACCCCACCAACGCCGCTGTCCCGAGCGCGCCGCCGCACGCACCATCACCTTGCGGACGTACGGCTCCGGTGCGTCATCCGCGACCTTGGGCCAGACGAACCAGAGCTTGACCAAGGACTCCTGCAACAAGTCCTCGGCCCGATGCCGATCGCCTCCGACGAGCAGGCGGGCGAGGTGGACCAGCGCCGACCAGCGGGCAGCCACGAACTCGTCGAACGCACGGGATCGACTCTGCTCCATCCGCTCTGTCCTTGTTCTCGCCGGTCGCCTACACCCTGTAGAAGGCACTGGCACCCGGCCCACGATGCACCTACGGCCCGTGATCTGGATCACAGGACGTGTCGACGGCAAGCGCGAGACGCTCCTTCGTCCCGTCCTCCGCGCACGGAACCCTGCCCGCGCCACCAGGGAAGTCTTCGCGCTACTGGTCACCCAAGGGCTTGCGGAGGACGGTGCGGGGTCCGTGGCCGGGAGGTGGCCGAGGGCCCCGCACCCGTGCTCACGCCGGCCGGAACCAGACCGTCGCCAGCGGCGGCAGCGTCAGCAGCAGGCTGCCGGGCCTGCCGTGCGCGGCCACCGGCTGCGGCTTCAGCGGATCGGGATGGCCGACACCGCTGCCGCCGTACCGCACGGCGTCGGTGTTGAGGACCTCCGTCCACGCCACCCGGCCCCCGAGCGCATCCGGCACCCCCACCCGGTAGTCGTGCCGCACCACCGGGGAGAAGTTGCTGACGGCCAGGAGCGGCGAGCCGTGCGCGTCGTAGCGCAGGAAGGAGAAGACATTGTCCTCGGCGGCGCCGCCGTCCACCCAGTCGAAGCCATCCGGAACGGTGTCGCGCTGCCAGAGCGCGGGTGTCTCGCGGTACACCGCGTTCAGGTCGCTCACCAGGGTGCGTACGCCCTGGTGGTCGCTCTTTGCCGCGTACGAGGGGTCCAGCAGCCACCAGTCCGGGCCGTGCCCCTCCGACCACTCCGCGCCCTGGGCGAACTCCTGCCCCATGAAGAGGAGTTGCTTTCCCGGGTGGGCCCACATGAAGCCGAGATAGGCCCGGTGGTTGGCGCGCTGCTGCCACCAGTCGCCGGGCATCTTGGAGACCAGCGACCGCTTTCCGTGCACCACCTCGTCGTGCGAGATCGGCAGGACGTAGTTCTCGCTGTACGCGTACACCATCGAGAAGGTCATCTCGTTGTGGTGGTACTTGCGGTGCACCGGCTCCTTCGACACGTACACCAGGGAGTCGTGCATCCAGCCCATGTTCCACTTCAGGCCGAATCCGAGCCCCCCGAAACCGCCGGGGCCGACATGATGGGTGGCGCGGGTGACGCCGTTCCAGGCGGTGGACTCCTCCGCGATGGTCACCACACCCGGATTGCGGCGGTAGACCGTGGCGTTCATCTCCTGCAGGAAGACGACGGCGTCCAGATTCTCCCGCCCGCCGCGCTCGTTCGGGGACCACTCGCCCTCCTGGCGCGAGTAGTCGAGATAGAGCATCGAGGCCACCGCGTCGACCCGCAGCCCGTCGATGTGGAACTCCTCGCACCAGTAAGTGGCATTGGCCACCAGGAAGTTGCGCACCTCGGTGCGGCCGTAGTCGAACTCCAGCGTGCCCCAGTCGGGGTGCGCCGCCCGTGACGGATCGGAGTGCTCGTACAGCGGCCGGCCGTCGAACTCCGCCAACGCCCAGTCGTCGCGCGGGAAGTGCGCGGGCACCCAGTCCATGATCACGCCGATCCCGGCCCGGTGCAGGGAATCGACGAGAAATCGGAAGTCGTCGGGCGTGCCCATGCGTGACGTGGGGGCGTAGAAGCCGGTGACCTGATACCCCCACGAACCGCCGAAGGGGTGCTCCGAGACCGGCATCAGCTCCACATGCGTGAACCCCAGATCCCTTACGTAGAGAGGGAGTTGGTCGGCCAGCTGGCGGTAGGTGAGCCCCGGCCGCCAGGACGGCAGATGCACCTCGTACACCGAGAGCGGCGCCTCGTGCACCGGCACGTCCCCGCGGTGCGCCATCCACTCCTGGTCCCGCCACTCGTGGTGCGAGGCCGTCACGATCGAGGCGGTGGCGGGCGGTACTTCGGCGTACCGGGCCATCGGGTCGGCACGCACCGTGTGCGAACCGTCCGGGCGGCACACGTCGAACTTGTACAGCGCGCCCTCCCCGATCCCGGGCAGGAACAGCTCCCACACCCCGGAGGAGCCCAGCGAACGCATCGGGAAACCGGTGCCGTCCCAGTAGTTGAAGTCCCCGACGACCCGCACACCACGGGCGTTGGGCGCCCAGAGCGTGAACCGGGTGCCCGCCACCCCCTGATGCTCCATGGGCTGCGCGCCGAGGGCGGTCCACAGCTCCTCGTGCCGTCCCTCGCCGATCAGATGCAGATCGAGTTCGCCGAGCGCCGGCAGGAAGCGGTACGGGTCGTGGACCTCGATCTCGTTGTCCGCGTAGGCGACCAGCAGCCGGTAGTCCGGCAGCACGGGCATCGGCAGCAGCCCGGAGAAGAAGCCGTCGCCGTCGTCGTGGAGCCGTGCCCGCAGCCCCTTGGCGACCACGGTCACCGACCGGGCGTAAGGGCGCAGCACCCGGAAGGTCACACCGCCCCGGACCGGGTGCGCGCCGAGCAGGTCGTGCGGGGCGTGGTGCTCACCGGCCAGCAGCCGGCCCCGGTCGCCGTCGTCCAGGGGACGTGCCCGGCGCACGCCCTGGCCGGCGGCGACCCGACGGGGGCGCGGCGGCGGCGCCGCGGGGGCTGCCGCAGCCTCGGGTGCCGGTGGCTCGGCTCGGGGGAGCTCGTTGGGGTCGGGCGTTCTGCGGGACGGCTTGCGGGCGGTCACGGGGACAGCCTCCTCGGAGGGTGTTGAGGGGGGAAGAGGGGAGGGCGGGAGAGCGAGGCGGGAGCGTCTGCCGGTCCGTCAGTCGTCGGTGGCCAGGCGGTGGATCGCGGCCATCGGGACCGGCAGCCAGTCGGGCCGGTGCCGTGCCTCGTACAGCACCTCGTACACCGCCTTGTCGGTCTCGTGGGCGCGCAGCAGCTCCGGTTCGCTGCGCGGGTCGAAGCCGGCGGCGTGGGCGTACCCGTCGCAGTAGGCGGTCCGGCAGCGGGCCGCCCAGTCGGCGTTCCACGGGCGGTGCGAGCGGGCCGCGTAGTCGAAGGAGCGGAGCATTCCGGCGACATCGCGCACCGGTAGCTGCGGGCGGCGGCGTTCGCGCAGCTCTCTGGCCGGTTCGCCCTCGAAGTCGATCAGTGACCAGAAACCGTCGGCCGCGCGCAGGGTCTGGCCGAGATGGAGATCGCCGTGCACCCGCTGGGCCGCCCAGTCGCGTCCCCGGTGACCGAGTGCGGCCACCGCGTCGAAGGCGGTACGCAGTCCGGGGACGTACGGCACGAGTTCCGGCACCGCCTGGGCGGCGGCCTCCAGCCGGCGCACCATCGAGGCGGCGAGGCGCTCGGTCTGGGCGCGGTGCAGGGCGGGCGTCGGCAGGGCGGCGGCGAGCGCGGTGTGCACCTCGGCGGTGGCCCGGCCCAGCGCGTGGGCCTCGTCGGTGAAGTTCCGTCCCCCGGCCAGGGCGCGCAGGGCGAGCTGCCAGCCGTCCTCGGCGCCGCTCAGGAACGGCTGGAGGACGCCGAGGGTGAGCGGCCGGGGGGTGGTGGCCTCGAACCAGGCGACGGGGGCGGGCACCCGTCCGCAGCCCTCCTGTGCGAGCGCCAGCGGAAGCTCCAGATCGGGGTTGGTGCCCGGGAAGATCCGGCGGAAGATCTTGAGGATGTAGGCGTCGCCGTAGACGAGCGAGGTGTTGGACTGCTCGGTGTCGAGCAGCCGCGGCGCGAGCCCCGCGGCGATGGCCGGACCGCTCCGGTCGAAGCGCAGGACGCCCAGGGTGCCGGGGGTACGGAACCGTTCCAGCAGAAGTTCGGCGAGGCGTGGGTCGTGCAGTCCCTCGTAGACGGTGTGGCCGGCCAGCGGTCCCTCGGTCACATGGCCGATGAGCGCGGGCGCCAGCCGGGGAGGCAGCGCGGCCCGTACGCCGAGCAGCAGTTGGTAGCAGTCGTCCGGCGACTGCGCGGGTGTGGACGGCTGGTGGACCCGGACGAGCAGATGGAGCAGCCCGGTTCCGGTTCCGGCGGCGACGGAATCGGTGCCCACCGGCAGCATCTCGGTCGCCGACACCAGCGTGAACGCGGTGACCGGCCGCCCCTTGCCCGCGAACCACCGCTGCCGGGGCAGCCATTGATGCAGCAGGGGAGCGAGCGAAGGGAGCAGGGTTGTGCTGTCGGTCAGGGCGACCCGAGTGGATGCAGCCTCCGACATGGCATCGCGTCCTTTCCCCGGGCACACCACAGGATGCGAAGAGTGTCCCGGATTGCGGCAATAGCTGTCCGGCTGTGCGGGACGTGTCGGGTCAGGATGGTCCGTACGGACTCGACTCGATGGGATCGAAACGCCAGAGGGAACCCGGAAGGGGCCGTACGTGTGCGGTGCGGGGGAAGGTGCCGCGTGCGGGGCGGCGGAAACCGCCCCGCGGTTGGTGGTGTCCGGTCAGCTCGACGGCGCTTCCTTGCGCAGCCGGAACCAGTAGAAGCCGTGCCCGGCGAGGGTCAGCAGATAGGGTCCCCGGCCGACGGCGGGGAAGCGCACCCCACCGATCAGTTCCACCGGATGACGCCCGTCGAAGGACCGCAGATCGAGCTCCGTGGGCTGCGCGAACCGCGAGAAGTTGTGCACGCACAGCACGAGATCGTCCCCGTGCTCACGGGCGAAGGCGAGCACGGCAGGGTTCGACGACGGCAGTTCGTTGTACGAGCCGAGACCGAAGGCGGGATTCTGCTTACGGATCTCGATCATCCGTCGCGTCCAGTGCAGCAGCGACGACGGGGACGACATCGAGGCCTCGACATTGGTGACTTGGTAGCCGTAGACCGGATCCATGATGGTCGGGAGGTAGAGCCGCCCCGGATCGCTGGAGGAGAACCCGGCGTTGCGGTCGGGCGTCCACTGCATCGGAGTGCGTACGGCGTCCCGGTCACCGAGCCAGATGTTGTCGCCCATCCCGATCTCGTCCCCGTAGTAGAGGATCGGGGAGCCGGGCAGTGACAGCAGCAGCGCGGTGAACAGCTCGATCTGGTTGCGGTCGTTGTCCAGCAGCGGTGCGAGCCGCCGCCGGATGCCGATGTTGGCCCGCATGCGCGGATCCTTGGCGTACTCCGCGTACATGTAGTCGCGTTCTTCGTCCGTGACCATTTCGAGGGTGAGCTCGTCGTGGTTGCGCAGGAAGATGCCCCACTGGCAGTTCTCCGGGATCGCCGGTGTCTTCGCCAGGATCTCGGAGACCGGGTAGCGGCTCTCGCGCCGCACGGCCATGAAGATCCGGGGCATCACGGGGAAGTGGAACGCCATGTGGCACTCGTCGCCGCCGGCCTCGTACGCGCCGAAGTAGTCGACGACGTCCTCCGGCCACTGGTTGGCCTCGGCGAGCAGCACGGTGTCCGGGTAGTGCGCGTCGATCTCCTTGCGGACCCGCTTGAGGAAGTCGTGCGTCTCCGGAAGGTTCTCGCAGTTGGTGCCCTCCCGCTGGTACAGGTACGGCACGGCGTCCACCCGGAAGCCGTCGATGCCGAGGTCCAGCCAGAAGCGGAGCGCGGAGATGATCTCCTCCTGGACCGCCGGGTTCTCGTAGTTGAGATCCGGCTGGTGGGAGAAGAACCGGTGCCAGTAGTACTGCTTGCGCACCGGGTCGAAGGTCCAGTTGGACGTCTCCGTGTCCACGAAGATGATCCGGGCGTCCGGGAACTGCTTGTCGTCGTCGGCCCAGACGTAGTAGTCGCCGTACGGACCCTCCGGGTCGGTGCGGGACTGCTGGAACCAGTCGTGCTGATCGCTCGTGTGGTTCATGACGAAGTCGATGATCACGCGCATCCCGCGCTGGTGCGCGGCGTCGACGAACTCCACGAAGTCGGCCAGGTCACCGAATTCCGGCAGCACGGCCGTGTAGTCGGAGACGTCGTATCCGCCGTCGCGCAGCGGCGACTTGAAGAACGGTGGCAGCCAGAGGCAGTCGATGCCCAGCCACTGCAGATAGTCCAGCTTGGCGGTGATGCCCTTGAGGTCGCCGATGCCGTCGCCGTTGGAGTCCTGGAAGGACCTGACGAGGACCTCGTAGAAGACGGCGCGCTTGAACCAGTCGGGATCGCGGTCCTTGGCCGGGGTGTCCTCGAACGTGTCGTGGACGGGCTCATTGACGATCATGGTGTGGGTGACCCTCCGGTCGGCGGGGACGGTCGCAGGACGACGATGTGCGCCGGCGTGACGCCCGGCTCCAGGCGCACATAGAAGGTCCTGCCCCAGTGATAGGTGTCGCCGGTGAGCTCGTCGCGCACCGGCACGCGCTCGTCCCGGTCGAGGCCGAGTCGCAGCATGTCCAACGAGACCGTGGCCTCGTGGGTGTGGTGCGGGTCGAGGTTGGCGACCACCAGAACGATGTTCGAACCCGAACGCTTGCTGTACGCGATCAACGCGTCGTTGTCCGTGGAGTGGAAGTGCACGTCGCGCAGCTGCTGCAAAGCCGGGTTGCGGCGCCTGACGCGGTTGAGCGTGGTGATGAGCGGGGCCAGCGAACGGCCCTCCCGCTCGGCCGACTCCCAGTCCCTGGGCCGGATCTGGTACTTCTCCGAGTCGAGGTACTCCTCACTGCCGGGCCCGACCGGGGTGTTCTCGCACAGCTCGTAGCCCGCGTACACACCCCAGGAGGGGGAGAGCGTCGCGGCGAGGACGGCCCGCGCCTCGAAGGCCGGGCGGCCTCCGTCCTGGAGATAGCCGGACAGGATGTCCGGGGTGTTCACGAAGAAGTTGGGCCGCATGTAGGAAGCGGTCTCGCCCGACAACTCCGTGACGTAATCGGTGATTTCCTGCCCGGTGTTGCGCCAGGTGAAATACGTGTAGGACTGCTGGAAGCCGATGGTCGCGAGCGTCTTCATCATCGCCGGCCGGGTGAACGCCTCGGCCAGGAAGATCACATCGGGGTCGGTCCGGTTGATGTCCGCGATCACCTTCTCCCAGAAGACCACCGGTTTGGTGTGCGGATTGTCGACGCGGAAGATCCGTACCCCGTGGTCCATCCAGAACCGCAGAATGCGTACGGTCTCGGCGACGAGTCCGCGCATATCCCGGTCGAAGGCGATCGGGTAGATGTCCTGGTATTTCTTCGGCGGATTCTCGGCATAGGCGATCGTGCCGTCCGCGCGGTGGTGGAACCACTCCGGGTGTTTCTCCACCCAGGGGTGGTCGGGAGAACACTGGAGCGCGAAATCGAGTGCGATCTCCATGCGCAGATCTCGGGCGGTCCGGACGAAATGATCGAAGTCGTCGAGAGTGCCGAGCTCGGGATGGACGGCGTCGTGACCGCCCTCGGCCGAGCCGATCGCCCATGGCACGCCCACGTCGTGCGGGGCGGGGAAGAGCGAGTTGTTGGGGCCCTTGCGGTGGGTGGCCCCGATGGGGTGGACGGGCGGGAGATAGACCACGTCGAAGCCCATCGCGGCGACCGCGGGAAGCCGCTCGGCGGCCGTACGGAAGGTGCCGCTGACGATCCTCGGCGCCGCCTTCCCCGCCCTGCCCCTTCCCTTCGCGGGCGGGCCGGAACTCTCGACCCTGGCGCCCTCGGAGCGGGGGAACAGCTCGTACCAGGAACCGAACAGGGCGCGCCGGCGCTCCACCACCAGCGGCAGCGGCGGGGAGGCGCTGAGGAGTTCGCGCAGCGGGTGACGGGCGAGCGCGTCCTGCACCTCGGGGGTGAGTGCCGCGGCCAGCCGGGCGGCGGCCGGGCGGGACGTGTCGCGCAGCGCGTCGACGGCGGCCAGCACCGCCTCGCGGCCGTCCCGCTTGGGCACCCCCTCGGCGGCCCGCTCGTACAACTCGGCGCCCTCCGTCAGGACGAGCGCGGTGTCGGTCCCCGCCGGGATCTTGATCCGGGCGTGCTGCCGCCAGGTGCTGACCGGATCGCTCCAGGCCTCGACCGTATACGTCCAGCGGCCCTCGGAGCCCGGGGTGACATCCGCGCCCCAGCGGTCGGTGCCGGGAGCGAGCTCGCGCATCGGCGTCCATGGACCCGGGTGTCCGTTCGGGTCCGTCAGCACCACGTTCGCGGCGACGGCCTCGTGGCCCTCGCGGAAGACGGTCGCGGTGACCTGGAAGGTCTCGCCGGCCACCGCCTTGGCAGGCCTTCTGCCGCAGTCGACGAGGGGGCGGACGTCGAGGACGGGAATGCGACCGATCATGGAATCACCTGAGGACTGGGGTTCGGGCTGAACGGGGCGCGGCACAGCGGCGGAGGGCGAAATGCGCGCACCGCGACCGATCGGGTCCGTCCTTTCTAGCTGCTCCGTCGACGGCTGACGGGGTGTGGGCATGGCCGCTCCTGTCCGCATTCACTCGAATGGCAGTCGAATGACCTGGGCGCGGGTATGCTGCGCGGAAGTGAACCGGATGAACTCCGGACCCGCGGATGCCTCGCATTCGTGCTGCATTCGGGCGGCATTCATCTGCCGTCCCGGGCGCACTCGGGCTGTGCACCGGAGAAGCCCTCCCTGATTCCCGGTGGTCCGATCCGGTGTTTCTGTGAACTGCTCGGGCGTATTCGTGACGGGCGGTTCGCCCCCCGGCTCCGCCCTGTTTGCGCGGGTTCTCCGGAGACAGTCCGGACGCCACTGCGCAGCCTTCCCTCCGGTGCGGAGGGCCACAAGACCGGGTGAGGGAATGGAATCGGCCAATACCCGTGGGACCAATGTGCCCGGACGGGCCGTGAGCGTATCCGGACACGGATGAGGCGGCGGACACCACCACCGGCGAGGGTGACGGAGCGGCGTACCCCGTGGTGCGTCCCCTCGGATCCGTACGTCCCCTGTAAAGGTGGTCGTGTGAAGGCCATCCGTCGATTCACCGTGCGCCCCGTCCTCCCCGACCCCCTTCGACCGCTCAGCGACCTCGCCCACAATCTGCGCTGGTCCTGGCACACCGAGACCCGTGAGCTGTTCCAGGCCGTCGACCCGGAGGTCCGGCGGACGGCGGAATGCGATCCCGTGCGGCTGCTCGGTGCCGTACCCGCCGGGCGGCTCGCCGAGCTGGCCCGGGACGAGCAGTTCCTGCACCGGCTGAGCGAGGCGTCCCAGGACCTCCGGGACTATCTGGACGGGCCCAGGTGGTACCAGGAGCAGCTGGAGCTGGGCGCCGAACTCCCCGCCGCCGTCGCCTATTTCTCGCCCGAGTTCGGAGTGACCGCGGCACTGCCCCAGTACTCCGGCGGTCTCGGCATCCTCGCCGGTGACCATCTCAAGGCCGCCAGCGATCTCGGCGTCCCCCTCATCGGGGTCGGCCTGCTCTACCGGCACGGCTACTTCCGCCAGAGTCTGTCGCGCGACGGCTGGCAGCAGGAGCATTATCCGGTGCTCGATCCGAACGAGCTCCCGCTCGCCCTGCTGCGCGAGGCCGACGGCACCCCGAGCCGGGTGGCGCTGGCCCTGCCCGGCGGTCGTTGGCTGTACGCCCACATCTGGCAGGCGCGGGTCGGACGCGTGCCCCTGCTGATGCTCGACTCCGACGTGGAGGAGAACGCGCCGGGCGAGCGCGAGGTGACCGACCGGCTGTACGGCGGCGGCAGCGAGCACCGGCTCCTCCAGGAGATGCTCCTCGGTATCGGCGGCGTACGGGCCGTGCGTACCTACTGCCGTCTCACCGGCCACCCGGAACCCGAGGTGTTCCACACCAACGAGGGGCACGCCGGCTTCCTCGGGCTCGAACGCATCCGTGAACTCTCGTGCGGCGGACTCGACTTCGACTCCGCGATGGAGGCCGTACGGGCCGGCACGGTCTTCACCACTCACACACCCGTGCCCGCCGGGATCGACCGGTTCGACCGCGATCTCGTCGCCCGGCACTTCGGCGACGACGGCGAACTCCCGGGCGTGTCCGCCGAACGCATCCTGCAACTGGGCACGGAGACCTACCCCGGCGGTGAGCCCGGCCTCTTCAACATGGCGGTGATGGGGCTCCGGCTCGCCCAGCGGGCCAACGGCGTCTCCACCCTCCACGGCGCGGTCAGCCGGAAGATGTTCGCCGGGCTGTGGCCCGGCTTCGACCCCGCCGAGGTGCCGGTCACCTCGGTGACCAACGGGGTCCACGCACCCACCTGGGTGGCGCCCGAGGTCTTCCGGCTGCGCGATCGCTACGGTGGCACGCCCGGACGCTGGGACTCCGCCGCCGAGGTCCTCGACCGGGAGCTGTGGGACCTGCGGCGGTCCCTGCGGGGCCAGTTGGTCGCCGAGGTCCGCGAGCGGCTGCACGCCTCATGGCGGGCCCGGGGCGCGGAGCCGGCCGAACTCGGCTGGATCGACTCCGTGCTGGACCCGGACGTGCTGACGATCGGCTTCGCCCGGCGCGTCCCCTCGTACAAGCGGCTGACGCTGATGCTGCGTGACCGTGAGCGGCTGACGGAGCTGCTGCTCCACCCGGCCCGCCCGGTCCAGATCGTCGTCGCGGGCAAGGCCCACCCCGCCGACGACGGCGGGAAGCGACTGGTGCGGGAGCTGGTGCGGTTCTCCGACGACCCCCGGGTGCGCCACCGCATCGTGTTCCTGCCGGACTACGGGATGGCCATGGCGCAGAAGCTCTACCCGGGCTGCGACGTATGGCTGAACAATCCGCTGCGCCCGCTGGAGGCATGCGGTACGAGCGGGATGAAGGCGGCGCTCAACGGCTGCCTCAACCTCTCGGTTCTCGACGGCTGGTGGGACGAGTGGTTCGAGCCGGACTTCGGCTGGGCGGTCCCGGCCGCCGACGGCCTGGCGCAGGACGAGGACCGCCGGGACGATCTGGAGGCGGCCGCCCTGTACGAGCTGATCGAGGACCGGGTCGCGCCGCGCTTCTACGACCGGGGCGGCGAGGGGCTTCCGGAGCGCTGGATCGAGATGGTCCGCCGTACGCTGGGCACGCTCGGTCCCAAGGTGCTGGCCGACCGGATGGTCCGCGAGTACGTGGAGCGGCTGTACGCGCCCGCCGCGCACGCCCGGCGTGCGCTGGACCCGGGGACGGCGCGCCGGCTCGCCGACTGGAAGGCCAGGGTCCGTGCCGCCTGGCCGCGCGTGGCTGTCGACCATGTGGAGGCCGTGGCGCCCACCGCGGCGGACGGTTCGGCCGAGCTGGGGGCGACGCTGCTGCTCCGGACCAGGGTCGCCCTCGGGGTGCTGGAGCCGGACGACGTGGAGGTGCAGGCGGTGGCCGGCCGGGTGGACGCCGCCGACGGGATCTCGGACGCCCAGCTCTTCCCGCTCAAACCGGCCGGGGGCCAGGACCTGGAGGGCCGCTGGCTCTACGAGGGGCCGCTCGCCCTCGATCGCACGGGGCCGTACGGCTACACGGTGCGGGTGCTGCCGGCCCATCCGCTGCTGGCGACCGGGGCGGAACTCGGCCTGGTGGCGCTGCCCGCGGAGGCGGCGGGGGACGGCGCGGGTGTGCTGATGCGCTGAGAGCCTGTCGGGGGACGGCGCGGGTGTGCTGACGCGCCGAGTGCCTGCCGGGTGAGCTCCGACCGGGCGGCCACGCCCTGGCAGGCGCGCTTCCGGGGTGGTCGTCGGTCGCCGACACTTCGCGTCGGTTCCCTCCTTGGCCTCGGAGTCGCACGCATCGGACCGCGTCCGCATTCCGATCAGAGGTCACCCGACAGGCTCTGACACGGAACCGCCCGGCAGGGGCGTGAGCTCCTGCCGGGCGGTGGTCACCGGGAGGGACCCGGTGAAGGGGTTCAGAAGGTCAGCTTGAAGCTGTTGATCTTGCCCTTGTCGCCCGAGTAGACGTCCTGGACCTTGAGCTTCCAGGTGCCGTTGGCCACCTCGGAGGACGCGTTGACCGTGTACGTGGTCTTGACGTCGTCCGCGGAGTCGTAGCCCGAGTTCTTCAGGCGGTACGAGGTGCCGTCCGGGGCGACGAGGTCGATGACCAGGTCACCGCGGTAGGTGTGGGTGATGTCCACGCCGACCTGGAGGGTGCTGGGCGCGTTGCCGGTGATGCCGGTGACGTCGACCGAGCTGTAGACGGCCGCACCGCGGTCCGGGATGGCGACCGTGGTCTTGTTCTCGAAGACCTTGCCGCCCGGGTCCGGGTTGCCGCCGTCACGGGTACCGACGTTGATGGCCGCCCAGGCGTCGCCGACGGCCTTGTACTCGGCGCTGGTCGTGCCGTACAGCTCACCGGCCACGGCGAGGGTGCCGGTGCGGGCCGCCGCGTAGTTGGTGGTGGAGGTGAACTTGGTGGTGAGCGCCTTGAACCAGATCTGCTCGGCCTTGGCGCGGCCGATGCCGGTCACCGGCAGGCCGTCGGAGGTCGGGGAGTCGTAGGAGACCCCGTTGACGACCTTGGCGCCGCTGCCCTCGGAGAGCAGGTAGAAGAAGTGGTTCGCCGGGCCCGAGGAGTAGTGGACGTCGATGTTGCCGATGCCCGAGTACCACGCGTCCTTGGACGCGCCGTCCTTGCTCGGCTTGTCCATGTAGCGCAGCGGGGTGCCGTCGCCGTTGATGTCGATCTTCTCGCCGACGAGGTAGTCGCCCGGGTCCTGGGTGGTGTTGGAGTAGAACTCCACGCCCGCGGCGAAGATGTCGGAGGTGGCCTCGTTCAGGCCGCCGGACTCGCCGCTGTAGACCAGGTTGGCGGTGGCGGCGGTGACACCGTGCGACATCTCGTGCGCGGCCACGTCGAGCGAGGTCAGCGGCTTGACGTTGCCCTCGCCGTCGCCGTACGTCATGCAGAAGCAGCTGTCCTGCCAGAAGGCGTTGACGTAGGCGTTGCCGTAGTGGACGCGGGAGTACGCGCCGACGCCGTCACCGCGGATGCCGGTGCGGCCGTGCACGTTCTTGTAGTAGTCCCAGGTCTCGGCCGCGCCGTAGTGGGCGTCCGCGGCGGCGGTCTCGGCGTTCGACGGGTTGCCGTTGCCCCACACGTCCGTGGAGTTGGTGAACAGCGTCCCGGTGCCGGACGACCCGTGGTTCAGGTTGTAGGTCTTGTGGTTGCCGCGGCCCGTGTCGGTCAGCGTGTACGACGGGGCGGTGCCGAGGGTGACCTGGCCGTTGTACTGGGTGTTGCCGGTGCCGTTCTCGACACCCTGCCACTCGTACAGCTTCGCCCCGGTGGCCGCGTCCGTGATGACGTGCAGCTCGTTGGGGGTGCCGTCGTGCTGGAGGCCGCCGACGACGGTCTCGTAGGCGAGCTGCGGCTTGCCCTGCGCCATCCAGACCACCTTGCGGGGCGCCCGGTCGGCCTCGGTCCTCTTCGAACCGTCGGCCTTGGCGAGGCCGAGCGCCTGCTTCTCGGCCTTGGCGGGCGCGATGTCCGCCTTGAGGTCCACGGCCTTCAGCTGACCACTGGTCACCTTGGAGGCCTTCGTGACGCCCTGGGTCGCCCCGGACTTGGACTCCTTGACGATCAGGTCGCCGCCGAGCACCGGGAGTCCGGCGAAGGTGCGCTCGAAACGCGTGTGCGTGGTGCCGTCGTTGTCCTGGATGACGTCCCGGACGACGAGCTTCTCCTGGGAGCCGAGACCGAGGTCCTTGGCCGTGGCCGTCTTGTTCGCGTCGGCCTCGCGGATCAGCTCGGCTCGCTGGGACGGGGAGAGCTGCTTGGCGAGGGAACCCTGGTCGGCGCCGGCGGATGCCGGTACCGCAGAGGTCGTGCTGCCGGGGGTGGCAGTGGCCGTACCGGTCTGGACTCCGACGGCGACGAGGGCTGCTGCGGCTATCAGAGCGCCGGTCGCGGTGGCACGACGGCTGGGCGTGGATCTCACGCGGACTCCTTCTGCGAGGGGGGTACCGGCGGCACGGTGAGCCGTCGGGGTGAGCGAGAAGTGCGCAGAACGGGGTGAAGAGTGGCAGCCGGGAGCCGTTCCTGTCAGGACCGCGTCAACAACTTGGCCGGAACTCGTTCGTTGCCGGAAAGGTCATGTTCGTTAAGCGGACGTTTCCCGGATCACCACCGTGATGCCGTAGGGAGTCCTCCGTGCCCCGAATTCGAAGAGAGTGCCGAGGTCCGCATCGGAGCCTTCGTGTTCGAACAGGGGGTGTGGGAGCGGGTGTTCGGCGCTGGCCGAGATGGTGTCGACATGTGGCTGATTTCTTACCATCGACTTCTCGGTGGAGAGCCGGGTGTCCTGAAGCGACCACAGCTTCGCGCGGCCGGCCGTGGCGGCCGCGCCCGTTTTCGCCGCGTTCGCCCCACGGGCCGGCCGGGGGTACGACAGGGGTGGAGAGGGCGGTCCTCCCCGCCGCGTGCTCTCCCTCGCTCACCCGTACCGGGTGGCCCGTCGCTCCGGACGACATCCACCGGGCCCGCCGTCCACGGCAGGGACGCGGGCACTACGGCGCCCGTCGTAGCCGACGCCGCGCGGGCGGCGCCGGGCGGTGGGCCTGCGGCCGACCCGGCAACTGCCTTGTCACTTGCGGGGAGGGGCGCTCGCGGGGTCGGTAACTCCCGTGCTGCTTGTGGGGAGGGGTGCTCGCCGTGGCCCGGCAACTCCCGTGCCACTTGTGGGCGGGCGCGCTTCCAGCGGTCCCGCAACTCCCGTACCGACTGCGGGAGGGCGCGCTCCCGGTGGCCGGCAACTCCCGTACCACCTACGGGAAGGTGCGCTTCCGGTAGTCCCGCAACTCCCTTACCGCCTGCGGGAATCGGTGCTCTCCCGGGCGTCAGGAGGTGGTGAGCACCATCCGGAAGCGGGCGGCGCCGGACAGCATCTTCCGGTACGCCTCCTCCGCGTCGTCCAGCGGCACGGTCTCGGTCATCGGGCGGATCCCGTGCAGGGCGCTGAACGCCAGCGTGTCCTGCACGTCCTGCGCGGTGCCGGACGGGTGGCCCCGGACGACCTTGCCCGACATCAGCAACTGGTTCGGGCTGATCCCCAGCGGCTCCGCGTCCGCGCCGATGACCACCAGCTCACCGCGCGGCGCGAGCCCGTCCACGGTCGCCGTGATGGCCGCGGAGCTGGCGGCGGTTGCCAGGACGACCCGGGCACCGCCCAGGGCCTGCAACGCGTCCGCGACGCCGGTGTCCGCGGTGCTGTCGAGGTAGTGGTGCGCGCCGAGCTCCTGCGCGAAGTCGGCCTTGGCGGCGCCGCGGGCGATCGCCACCGTCTCGAAGCCCATTGCCGCCGCGTACTGCACACCCAGGTGCCCGAGGCCGCCGATGCCGAGCACGGCGACCAGGTCTCCGGGTCGGGCGGCGCTGCGCCGCAGCCCGTTGTACGTGGTCACCCCCGCACAGCCGATCGGCGCCGCGTCGGCCGCCGTCAGCGCGTCGGGGATCCTGGCCAGGGCGTCCGCCGGGACGGTCACGCTCTCGGCGTAGCCACCGTCGTACGCCCACCCGGGCACCTTCAGGTTCACGCAGACCACGAAGTCGCCCTGCCTGCACGGCGTGCAGTGGCCGCAGCTGCCGCCGAACCAGCCCACCGCCACCCGGTCACCCACCTGCCAGGCGCTCTGCGCCCCCTCGCCGAGCTCCGCGATCCGGCCCGCGATCTCGTGCCCCGGGACCACCGGGAACCGTACGCCCGGCAGCAGGGCCTCCACGAAGAGCGCGTCGCTGTGGCAGACCCCGCAGGCGTCCACGGCCACCCGGACCTGACCCGGGCCCGGCTGCGCCACCGCGCGCTCGACGATCTCCAAAGGACCGCCTGCGGCGGTGGCCTGCGCGGCTCGGTAGATGCTGGGGAAGCTCATCTGGATCTCTCCGCGGGTACGGGGTCGACGGCCCCCGGAACCAGCAGACCAGCTCCGGCCCGGTCACGCGCGCCGGGTGGCGCGTACGGGGCTCCGCCGGATCAGGCGGAGGGCGGCCGTTCGCCGTGCCAGGAGCGCCAGAGCGCGGCGTACGCTCCGTCGGCCGCCACGAGCTCGTCATGGGTGCCCAGTTCGGTGATCCGGCCCTCCTCCATCACGGCCACCCGATCGGCGTCGTGCGCCGTCTGCAGCCGGTGTGCGACGGCGACGACGGTCCGGCCTTCGAGCACGGCGGCAAGCGCCCGCTCCGTGTGCCGGGCCGTCCTCGGGTCCAGGAGCGCGGTGGCCTCGTCGAGTATCAGCGTGTGCGGATCGGCCAGCACCACGCGCGCCAGGGCGAGCTGCTGCGCGCGGGCGCCGTCCGGCCGGTGCGCCCCGTGGCCCAGATCGGTGTCCAGGCCGTCCGGCAGCTCGTCGGCCCAGTCGGCACCGACGGCGGCGAGGGCCGCGCGCAGCTCGGCGTCGGTGGCGTCGGCCGAGGCGATCTGCAGGTTGTCCCGGACCGTGCCGAGGAAGACGTGGTGCTCCTGGGTGACCAGCACGACGTGCCTGCGCAGCCGCTCGGGGTCCAGCCCGGCGACCGGGACCCGCCCGACCGTCACCGAGCCGGTGCGCGGTGCGTCCATGCCCGCCAGCAGCCTGCCCAGGGTGGTCTTGCCCGCGCCGGAGGGACCGACGACCGCGAGCCGCTCGCCGGGTCGGACCGTCAGGTCGACACCGTGCAGGACGTCGCCCCCGCCGTCGTACGCGTATCGCACCCCCGTCACCTCGATCAGGTCGTCGGCCGGTGCGGGGGAGGCGGCCGGTGGTACGTGCGCCGCCGGGGCGAGGCCCTCGACCCTGGCGAAGGAGGCGCTGCTGCTCTGGAGCTGTTCCAGCCGCTGGAGGATGGTGTCCAGGGGCTGGGAGAGCTGCCGCAGATACAGGGCCGAGGCAACCACCGCGCCGAGGCTCACCGCGCCGTGGTCGTGCAGCACCCCGCCGATCAGCAGGACACCGGCCACCGGAACGACGTACGAGACGTCCACGGCCGGGAAGAGCACACTGCGCAGGAACAGCGTCCGGGTCCGGGTCCTCCGGCACTCCTCGACGGCCTTCTCGCAGGCCGCGATGCGTCGCTGCTGAAGCCCGAGGGCCTCGACGGTGCGGGCACCGGCGGCGGTGGCCGCGAGCTGTTCCGCGAGCACCGAGTTGGCGGCTCCCTCGGCCAGGTACGCGGTGAGCGCCCGGCGCAGATACCAGCGGGCCGCGAACCAGATCCCGAGCAGGCCCAGAACCCCGCACGCACCGAGCAGCGGGTCGAGCGCGAACACCGCGCCGAGGATGAACAGCGCCTGGACCGCGGCGATGAGGAGCTCCGGCCCGGCGTCCCGGAGGGTGGCGCCGACCACGGCGACATCGGTGGTGCCGCGGGCCATCAGATCGCCCGTGCCGGCCCGCTCGACCACCGGGGCGGGCAGCGCGAGCGCCCGGTCGGCGAACTCCTCGCGGATGCGCGCGAGGGTCCGTTCGCCGAAGCGGTGTCCGGCGTAACCGGCGCAGCGGACCAGGAGGAGCTGCGCCACGGCGAAGACGAGGATGGTGAGCGCCAGACGGTCCACCGAGGCCACCCCGGCGCCCGCCCCCACCTCGTCGACGATGCGGCCGAGCAGCCAGGGGCCGACGAGTCCGGCACCGGCGGCCAGCGCGTTGAGGCCGATCACGGCGGCGAAGACACGGCCGTCCAGCCGGATCAGCCGGAGCGCCGCCCGCAGTGTCCGGGACGGCTCGGCGATGGGCAGGGCCCGGTGTGCGGGCCCGGATCCGGTGGTCATCGCACGGCCTCCTCGGACGGCGGGACGGTTCCTGCGTCGGCGGGGTCGTCGTCCGTGCCGCGGGACACCAGGAGGCGGTAGCCGGGCTCCCGGTCCAGGAGCTCGCGGTGGCTGCCGACGGCCGCGACGCGACCGTCGACCAGGAAGTACACGGTGTCCGCCCGGTCCAGCACGAGCGGCGAGGTGCTGGTGACGACCGTGGTGCGGCCGGAGCGTGCGGCGCGCAGCCGGGACGCGATGGCCGCCTCGGTGTGCGCGTCGACCGCCGAGGTGGGCTCCACCGCCAGCAGCACCTCGGGATCGGCCAGCAGGGCCCGGACCAGCCGGACACGCTGGCGCTGGCCCCCGGAGAGGTTGCGGCCCTGCGCGTCGACGGGCGAGTCGAGTCCGTCCGGCAGCCCGCGCACGATGTCCTGCGCCACGGCCGCGTACAGGGCCCGGCTCATGGACTCCTCGTCCCGAGGAAGGCGGCGTCCAGCCGCACCCTGGTCATCGTGCGGTGTCGCATGATGGCCAGCCAGGCGTTCAGCACCCCCACGCCCAGCAGGGCCGCGACCCAGCCGGCCAGCGCGGGCCACCGTCCCGGTTGCAGCCCTTCGTCGATGGCGCGGGACAACAGGTAAGGCGGCAGTGTCAGACACACCATCCACGCGCTGCCGAGCAGCGAACCGGCGGCGATCCGCCGACGCTGACAGATGATCAGCCACCACAGGTACCGCAGGGCGCTGCGACGGTCGGGGGGCCGTACGGGGTGCAGCGAGCGATTCCTGATCTCAATCCCTCCCCGGAGCAACAGCGGACGCGGTCGCGGATGCCTGACGTGGGCGGCCCGGTGCTGAACACCTCCGCCGCGTCGTTCGCCTCCTCCGTGGCGGGCGTCAGGGGCGGAGAGTTCGGCACCGTCTGATCGCCCGGTTCCGCGCGTACTGATCCCGGCTGATCCCGGGCACGCCGAGAGCCCCGTCACACCCCTGGATTCCGCCGGGGGCGTGGCGGGTCACTTGCCGAATCGCCGCTCACGGCTCGCGTACGAGCGCAGTGCGCGCAGGAAGTCCACGTGACGGAACGCCGGCCAGTAGCAGTCCACCCAGTGCATCTCGGCGTACGCGGACTGCCAGAGAAGGAAGCCGGACAGCCGCTGTTCTCCGGAGGTCCGGATGATGAAGTCGGTGTGGTCGGCCGTCGGCGAGTACAGATGCCGGGAGATGTCCTCGATGTCGAACCGTTCGACCAGTTCGGCAGGGTCGCCACCGGCGGCGATGTGTTCTTCGAAGGCGCTCTTCACCGCATCGACGATCTCCCGTCGGCCGCCGTAGCCGACCGCGACGTCCACCTTGAGCCCGCCGCGTCCGGCGGTCGCGGCAGCGGCGTCCTTGAGCACCTGGGCACTGGTGCCCGGCAGCATGTCGAGCGAGCCGATCACCTGGACTTCCCAGGGGCGGCCTGCGGCCGTGATGTCCCGGACGGTCTCTTCGATGACCTCGATCAGCGGGCCGAGCTGCTCGGCGGGGCGCCCGAGGTTGTCGTCGGAGAGCATGAAGAGGGTCACGTGCTCGATTCCGTCGGCAGCGCACCAGCCCAGGAACTCGGTCGTCTTGGCGCCGCCCGCCCGGTACCCCTCCCGGACGTCCGTGTGACCCGCCTGCCGAGCCCAGCGCCGATTGCCGTCGAGCATGATCCCGACGTGCTGCGGGCGTGGCAGCCCCGCCAGGGTGGCGGCCAGCCGGCGCTCGTACACCGCCTCGATCGGCCGTCGGAGAAACAGCGGGAGCAGTCTCATGAACCATCTCCATCGCGTTGTGGGTGCTCGCCGCGGACCCTACCAGGGGCTCTTCGACGAGCTCGGCGAACGTTGACACCCGCGCCGGTGCCACCAACGTAGTCCCGCGGCTCCCCGCGTGCGACCGTGCCGGTCGACGTCCACCGGAAGGCGCCGAGGCGGGCGCGTGTGGCTGCCGTCCGGGCTGCGACTGCTGCAACTGACCGAAGCGTACGCACCACGAGGGAACGGGGCGGAGGTCAGGCGGTCTCGGGCAGGAGTTGGCCGAGCAGGGCACGGATGCGCTGCTCGATCTCGTCGCGGATCGGGCGGACCGCGTCGACGCCATGGCCGGCCGGGTCGTCGAGTTCCCAGTCGAGGTACTTCTTGCCGGGGAAGACGGGGCAGGTGTCGCCGCAGCCCATGGTGATCACCACGTCGGACGCCTGCACAGCCTCGGGGGTCAGCATTTTCGGGGTCTCGGCGGACATGTCGATGCCGACCTCCGTCATCGCCTGGACGGCGGCCGGGTTCACGGTGTCGGCCGGTGCGGATCCGGCGGAGCGGACCTCTAGTAGTACTTCGTTAGGTTGATTTGATCTCGGTGGTTGCGGTGGCGCATGCTGCGGCCTGTGGATCTTGGTGAGGTGGAGCGGCTCCGTGAAC